>JAPUHG010000015.1 GCA_027297845.1 Gammaproteobacteria bacterium
CATTTTTTCAATGACCGGTGCGGATTTTCAGTCCTTGCCTACCTTGTCGCTTCGCGACCCCGCTACCTGGCCGCATCTGGATCATTTGTTCAATGACCGGTGCGGCTTTTCAGTCCTTGCCTACCTTGTCGCTACGCGACCCCGCTACCTGGCCTAATCTGGATCATTTTTTCAATGACAGGTGCGGATTTTCAGTCCTTGCCTACCTTGTCGCTTCGCGACCCCGCTATCCAATCCGCCTAATGTGCTGACAGACAACATACCGTCTGGTGCGGATTGATCTTTAGTGGCAAGCCCGATACGGGCTGTAGCCCACACCCAATCTGCCCTAAAAGAGGCGCGTATTAAACGCGACACCTCGCGCTGAGTCAAGAAACACGGGGTTTCGCAATACGGTGCGGGGTAAGGCTTTTGACAGTCATTTGCCTTGGCCGTTACCCTAGATGGCCCGTAGTCCGGACCGGATCATGAATACCCCGCAACCACAGCAGCAAACTGGCGCTGAAACGGACTCCCTCGCGACCCGATATAGGCGAATCCGCCGTCAGACCGAGAGGCTGGTTGAGCCGCTCGCGCCCGAGGATACGGTCGTCCAGAGCATGCCCGATGTCAGCCCGTCGAAGTGGCACCTGGCCCATACGAGCTGGTTTTTTGAGCGCTTTGTCGTGGGTCCGAATCTGCCCGGTTACACGGAGTTCAGCCCGCAGTTTCATTACCTGTTCAACTCCTATTACTACACGGCTGGCGAAATGCACGCACGATCAGAGCGTGGTCTTTTGTCGCGGCCGACACTGGCCGAGATTCACGAGTATGGTCAGCACGTAGATTGCCATCTGCTGGAATTACTCGAGCAGCGGGGCAACGACCCCGACGTGGTTTTCCTGATCGAACTGGGACTAAACCACGAGCAGCAGCACCAGGAGCTGATCCTGACTGACATCAAGCATGTGCTGTCTTGCAACCCGTTGAAACCGGCGTACCGGGAACTGAAACTCGAGCAGTGTCCAGTCCCGACCGCACTCAGCTATTTACCGATTCCCTCGGGTATAGTCGAAATTGGCGCCGGAAAAACTGGCTTTTGTTTCGACAACGAAACACCGCGCCACGAGGAACTGGTGTATGGCGGAGGGCTCGCCAGTCGATTAATCACCAACGGTGAATATCGGGAGTTTATCGACGACAAGGGCTATCAAACAGCTGAGCTTTGGCTCTCAGACGGCTGGGCTACGGTTGGGCAATATGATTGGAAACAACCGATTTACTGGTCCGCTGACTTGGAAACAGAATTCACGCTCCACGGCGAACAACCTCTGGACCCGAATCGGCCAGTCTGTCATGTCAGTTTGTACGAGGCTGACGCTTTCACTCGGTGGGCGGGACAGCGCTTGCCACGTGAAGCGGAGTGGGAAGCCCTTGCTGCAAATGAAAAAACCAACGGCAACCTCGGTACCGATGGAACAGACCAACCGTTGCACCCGACTTCTTGCACTGGTTCCGGGATGCAGCAAATGTTCGGCGATGTATGGGAGTGGACCGCCTCGGCATACGCCCCCTACCCCGGCTTCAAACCGCTCCAGGGAACGCTCGGTGAATACAATGGCAAGTTCATGTGCAGCCAACAGGTACTCCGTGGTGGCTCCTGCGTAACTCCGGCCAATCATATTCGTGCCAGTTATCGAAACTTTTTCTACCCGAATTCTCGCTGGCAATTTAGTGGCATTCGTCTTGCCCAGGATGAAAGCTAGTGAGCCAGCCAGCTTTAAAACCGATTATCCTGATCGACTATCACCCGCCCAGCGGCGATATCCGTCAGGAGGTACTGGAGGGCCTGGCACTGCCGCAGAAACGTCTGTCACCAAAGTGGTTTTACGACGAAGAAGGGTCTCGGTTATTCGATCAGATTACCAGGCTGCCCGAGTATTACCCGACTCGAACGGAGCTCGGAATTTTGCATACGCATATCGGGGAGATGGCTGAGCTAATCGGCAGCCGCGCAGCCATTGTGGAATTCGGTGCCGGCTCGAGTGTCAAGATCCGGATATTGCTCGACAATCTCAATGAACCCGCTGCCTTTATTCCGGTGGATATTTCGGGAGAGCACCTGCTCGATGCGGCGCGACAACTTGCGATGGATTATCCGAACCTGGAGATTCTGCCAGTCTGCGCCGATTTTACCCAAGCGTTCGATCTTCCCGTGCCGGCGGAAACAGCTAATCGCAACCTGGTTTTCTTCCCGGGCTCAACCATTGGTAATTTCAGTCTCGAGCAAGCTAGACAGCTGCTTAAAGTTATGGCGATCGAAGCCGGCGCCGGTGGCGGGCTGCTGATCGGGGTGGATCTCAAGAAAGACTCAGCTACGCTCGAGAGCGCCTACAACGATGCCGCTGGTGTGACCGCGGAATTCAACCTGAATCTTCTTGCGCGACTTAACCGCGAACTGGACGCCGATTTTGACCTAAACTCATTCGCCCATCGCGCTGTGTACAACGAAGACAAGGGCCGTATCGAGATGCACCTGGTCAGCGAGAAAAATCAGTCGGTCAATATTGCTGGTCAGCAAATTGATTTTGCGGCAGGCGAGCACATTCTGACCGAATGTTCCCATAAGTATGAATTACAGGAGTTTGCGGAGCTGGCCGCTGAGGCCGGTTTTACCATGCGCAAAGTCTGGACGGACCCAGAAAAGATGTTCAGCGTCCAGTATCTCGAATTGGCTTAATCGGCATCGGGCTCAACAAATTCATCCGGTCGCGCCGAGCCTTCGCCAAAAAAGAATTTCTCCATCTCGGTTTCCAGGAATTTGCGTGCTTCCGGCTGGATCGCAACCAGCCGGTACTCGTTGATCAACATCGTCTGATGCGCCAACCATTCCTGCCAGGCGGGCTTGGACACGCTTTCAAAAATTCTCTTGCCCAGATCGCCGGGCCATGGTTGCGCATCCAGACCTTCTGCTTCTTTTTTCAAACGAACACACTGAACCATCCGTGACATCACTGACTCTCCCCGCTAATTGCGTATCTTCTCATCAACTGACTGACCGGTGCGGCCATTCCCGGTAACTGCGAAGCGTCGCCGTTATACCAGACCTTCTGCCCATCATCCATAACCCTATCGGCAACACCGTTGGCGACAACATCCAGCAGTATTGGCCGGATGTTCATTTCAAAGTGGCTAAGGCTATGTTTGATTTTCTCCAGCAGCCGACTATTTTCTACCCGACAAGACAACGTGGTCTGACACCATTCCGCAGCGTCGCTTGCCATTTCGATTTCCGGGAAGCTCCACAAACCACCCCAAATACCGTTGTCCGGTCGCCGCTCGAGATAGACGGAGCCATCCGGCAGGCGTGCGATCAGCATGAAAACATCGCGCTGTTTTCTTTCACCCGTCGGCTTTCGCCCGGGAAAGGCGAGTTGCCGTCCATTCGCGTTGGCCAGGCATCCAACTGCAAGCGGACAGCCACCACAATCGGGCCGACGCCGACAGACCGTAGCGCCCAGGTCCATGATGGCTTGCGTATATTTTCTGATGTTTTTTTTCGGTAAATGCCGCTCTGACAGTGACCAGAGCTTCTTGAGTACATCAGACTTCCCTGGCCAGCCCTCAATCTGGTGGTAACGCGCCAACACTCTTTTGACATTGCCATCGAGAATCGCGAAGCGTTGCCCATGCGCCAACGCCAGGATCGCGCCGGCGGTGGAACGACCGATACCGGGGAGCTGCATCAGCTGATCCAGCGACTTCGGCAGCTTGCCGTCGTGTTGTTCGATCACCAACTTGGCCGCGGCGTGCAGGTTTCTGCCGCGCGCGTAATAACCCAGACCGGACCAGAGTTGCAAAACCTGGTCGGATGTCGCCGCCGCTAACGCGGCCAGATCGGGAAACTGCCGGGCAAAATTGTTGAAATAGGGGATCACGGTGCCGACCTGGGTCTGCTGCAACATGATTTCAGAGACCCAGACCCGATAGGGTGTGGGATCCGTCTGCCAGGGTAAATCCTTGCGGCCATTTTCTTCATACCAGACCAGTAGCTGGCTGGCGAAGGCATCCACTGTCTTGTTTTTGCTCACTGGGCTTGACGGCGGCGTTTGCGTTTGATGGCCGGTGGTTCCTCGGCGCTCAAGCCCGCCGCGATGCGCGCGTAATACTCGACCCGAAAAATTGCTCTTCGACCACCCTTGCGCATCATTCTTTTGATAATCATAGGTCCTATCAAAGGCGGCACCCAGAAGGCGGGGTCGAGTTCCTGACGGTAGCTGATGACGGTGCCATCACCCTCCTCGCTCAGAAGCCATTCGGAGATTCCGTAATCAATATTGCTCTGCTCGGGAACGGTCACCGTGCTAATTTTGTGGACCGGCTCCATTGTCAACCGGTCAACCTTTTCGATTTTACCGCAGAAAAGAAAAACGCATTTCCTGGTCAATGTATAGACTTGCGGTGTCCCGTCTTCCGCCGGTTCAACGAAATGGCTTTCGACAATCGCGCTGGTGAGACGGTTCAGATTTTCGTAGTCAACCAGCACCTCGTAGACATTGCTGATCGGCGCGTCGATATAGCTGATCGAGTCCACGAAGTACACGCCGCCGGTTTTCGTTACCTCAAGTTTGCGAATTTCCGCTGCGCTCGCCACAAACGAGCACAAAACAAGCAATATCGGAAATAGATTTTTCATCCGCCACCGAACAGATCCTTGAGCTTGTCCTTGATCTTTTCTTCGAGATCTTCTTTTTGCTGTTCCTCCGGATCTTGCGGTGCTTCTTCAGGATCCGCCGGTTGCGCGTGCGGTTTTTCCTGGCCGGTATCGCCCTCCGCTGGATTCGCTTGCGGTTTCATTCCCAGCAGCCCACCCAGTTTCTCGAACAACTTTTCCTTAACTTCTTCTTTCAGTAATGCAGCGAAATCCGGCTGGATTTTCGGGTCAGTAAAGGTCCCGCTAATTTTTAGTGGAAATCTCTTGCCCGCGATATTCTTGTCCAGGCCGTCTGCCAGCAACTCGGGGTCGCTGCGCACCACCGCAACCAGGCTGAGGTTGATCTTCGAACTGGCGATGTCAATCGTGCCACCACCACTCAGGTTCAGAAACGGCAGCTCGGCGATCATATCTTCAGTCGTCATGACGCCCTCTTTGACCGTCGCTGTCGCTTGCATCCGGGAAAAAACCGTGCGGTTTTCAGCAGGTTTTTCTGGTGGCGGCTTGGCTTTGAAGAGCGCCAGCGCCTTGCGAATCTCGTACCAGATGTTGGTGCCCTCCCAGGCGCCGTCATTGAGTGCAAGGCCAATATCACCCGCCAGCCGCCGACTGACCTGGCCACTGGTCCGCCCTTCTCCTCTCAACCTGGCATGACCTTGTGCGGTGCCCGACAAGGGAGCGCCATCGAACAGGTCGGCCGCCATTTTCTCGAACTGGATGCCCTCGATTCTCTCGTTTATCGATAGGACGGGCAGATCGGCCGAGCCATCCAGCCGGATATCACCACTATAGGTACCGCCATAAAACAACGCTGACACCGGATGCAGGCGCAGCCGTTTGTTCTTCACCGTCAAGCCCGCGACCATATCGGTAAACGTCATACCGGCAGATACCACGGTGCCGATAGTGAACTGGCCTGTAATATTCAGGCCTTCGAGCATATCGACCGGCAACTCGATGTTGGTCTCGCCCAGTGGCAGGGTTTCCGTCGCAGAATCGGTGGCGGGCTCGAGGTAGCGATCCACTTCGATCTGATCCAGGCTGAGTTCGAAATCGATGGCGGGCCGGGCGAAATTGCGCACGCTCAATTCGCCACTGAGCTGGCTCTGGTCCAGGCGCATATCGATTTGGGTCAATGCCAGCGAACGGTTGTTCCCGTCGAACCTCAGCTCGGCCCGCCCCCTGGTCAGGGCATCAGGGTCGGCGGTTACCGGTGCCTCAATTCGAAGCTGGGTGAATAATTCACGAGGCGAAAAATCGTCAATTCGAAGCTGGCCGCTGTACGCCGGACCATCGATGATGTTGGTCGCTCCAATTCCGCCACTTAGTTGCAGCCCCAACATCAACAGCTCGAAACTTTCCACGCTCAGTGTCTGTGCTTCCAGATCCGCGCGGACCTCAGGCGCCTTCAAGCTGATCCGTTGACTGCCGCCCGGCAGATCGGGCGCAGCTATTTCCAACTGGACAACCAGATCGGCAAAATCAAACCGGCTTTCCGCCATGTTCGCATCGATCACAGCCCATGCTTCTACCTGGGCGCTCTGCCCGGAAACATGATCGTCCAGGCGCATCGCCAGTTCTAGCGGCACCGGCTGATCTCCACCGAGCGCACCGGACTCGAGCGAAAAGTCGCTTAGCGTGTAGTGGGTATTAGCTGAATCATCCTGGTAATCGATCAGTGCGTTACGAATGGTTAACCCGGCGACTCCCTGGCTATCAAAGACCGCCTCGCCATCTGTCGATTCGCCCGCGGCTTCATCCGTCTCCACAAGGTCTTGCCAGTTGTTTTTTCCGTTGGCCTTGACCGCAAGGTTCAGCACGAAATCGTCGAGTATTACTTCGCCCACCTCGATTTTCTTTTTAAGCAGGGGCAGCAGACGCACGCCCAGACTGGCCTGACCGATTTCGGCAAAAGATTCCGCGGCAAAACCTTCCGCATTGCCAAGCGTGATCTGGTTGACTTCAACGGCGAGCCAGGGAAACACGGAGAAATCCAGATCGCCAGCAATCGTCAACTCGCGGCCAGTCCTTTCCAGCACCTGTGCAGCCAGGGTTTCTTTGAGGTCATCCTTGTCAAACATAAGCGGCAGCAATAGCGCCGCCAGGATCAGCAACAGGATAAAGGTGCCAAGGATGCCTGCCAGGATTTTGATTAGTTTTATCATGAACAGATCTCTTCGATTATTGGATACACGGGCGATGCCCAAGGTTCCCCAGAGTCATTGCACAATGGTACAGCGGCGAGGCACAAAGGTGGGGAAAGGACGGAAATCTTTAGTCGGAAATGACGCTTTCGCGAATGCCGGGGAAATCTGGATCAGGTGCAGTGAATTCCATCGACGCTGGCCTGACACTTTTCGGACCAGCCATGCCGTTGCCAGTAATCAACCAGGCCTATTGCGTCAAGGACTTTCGGGAAGTCGGCCTGGGCCCTGAGCGCGGCACTTTCCGGCGACCACACCATCCCGAGATCAAGTTGTTTCGGATCGGATTCAACTATCTTCTTGGCAACGGCGAGTGCGCGTTCCGGTTCACCGAAATAGACATAAGTACGCAATTGATCTTTCAACGGCACCTGGTCGCCCGCCTGTTCGGTTATCTGCACGAGTTTTGCGGCCGCGGCCGGGTCGATGATTCCCTGGATAGCCAGTTTCTCCATCTCATCCGGCGCATTATCGCCCTCGATGGAGAAGGTATTGGCAAATTCCCGTTGGGCTTCATCCAGCTTCCCCCGCCGCATGTATACCAGTACCCGCTTTATCGGATCGACATTCGTCGCAAGACCCAGTCGTTCCGCTTCCTCACTGTAAAACAGTGCTTTTTCATTATCCGCCAAAGTCATGTACACATCGGAAAGATGTAAATTAATGATCGGTGAATCCGGTTCCAGCCTCTGCGCTTCCATGGCCTGCTCCAACGCTTTCTGCAAACGGCCCGTCCGCAGCAACATTAACGAATACCACTGATGAGTAGTCGCTTCGTTGGGATCGAGCGAAATCGCGTTAAAAAAATCGGATTCCGCATCCGACCACTTCATGTCCATCACATTGATCAGCGCCAGGACCGAGTGTGCTTCCGCCAGCGTCGCATCCAACGCCAGCGCCTTGTATACAGACTCTTGCGCCAGCTTGTTGCCCGCTTCTACCGGCAGTTCCGAGTAACCGGGGAGCACCACATAGGCCGCCGCAAGCCCGGATGCCGCGCGGGCATAACTGGGGTCCAGTGCCAATGCCTTCTGGAACAGCTCGATGCTGTCGGTCAGGGCTCGCCCGCCGCGCTGACGCCACTTATGGCGCGCTTCCAGGTAATACTGGTACGCCTGCAAATCGCCGGTTGGCGGTGCATTCAGCGTTGCGGCGAGGGCCGGCGGCTCATCACCGACCAGCTGAATTTTCAATGCATCGACAATCTTCCGGGCAATATCATCCTGTACTTCGAATATATCCTTGAGTTCCCGGTCGTAGGTTTCCGACCAAAGATGAAATCCATTGCTGACGTCGATTAACTGCGCGGTAATCCTGATCCGCTCATCGCCGGACCAACGCACGCTGCCTTCCAGTACCGTATCCACACCCAGGTTCCGGCCGACCTCCCGTGCGTCTATCTTTTCACCACGATAAGCGA
>JAPUHG010000150.1 GCA_027297845.1 Gammaproteobacteria bacterium
TCTTGTCGGTCAAAGCACCCGACCCCAAATTCTCGTCGCAGACCAAGGACAAACTGGTGTCGTCGGAGATCAAGGGAATAGTCGAGTCGGTTGTGGGCGAAGTGCTCGAAGATTATCTACAGGAAAACCCGCAGCAAGCCAAGGCGATCGTCGGCAAGATTATTGACGCGGCCCGGGCCCGGGACGCTGCAAGAAAAGCCAGGGAAATGACTCGCCGCAAGAGCGTACTGGACATCGCGGGGCTACCGGGCAAGCTTGCGGATTGCCAGGAAAAAGATCCGGCGTTGTCGGAAATATTCCTGGTCGAGGGTGATTCCGCGGGTGGTTCGGCGAAACAAGGGCGCGATCGTAAGACCCAGGCGATCCTGCCGTTGAAAGGCAAGATTCTGAATGTGGAGAAAGCGCGTTTTGACAAGATGCTGCAATCGGTCGAAGTGGGCACGCTGATAACCGCACTGGGCTGCGGTATCGGCAAAGAGGAATTCGATATCGAAAAGTTGCGTTATCACAAAATCATCATCATGACCGACGCCGATGTTGACGGTTCGCATATTCGTACCTTGTTGCTGACTTTCTTTTACCGGCAAATGCCCGAGTTGATCGAGCGAGGCTATGTGTATATTGCCCAGCCGCCATTGTACAAATTGAAAAAGGGCAAGCAGGAACATTACGTCAAGGACGACAGTGAATTGAGTGCACGGCTGCTGGCCATCGCGCTGGAAAAAGCGTCCCTGCATGTCAATGCCGATGCACCGCCAATCAAAGGCACACAACTGGAGGCGCTCGCCAAGAAATACTTGGAGGTCAACGCAATCATCGAACGGCTGGCCCGCCGCTATGACAAGCGCCTGCTGGAACAACTGCTATACTTGCCGCAGATAGATGAAAAAACCCTTATTAATCAAAACGTTATGGAGCCATGGCTAAAACAGCTCAACGAGCGTCTCAACGAAAAGAATGGAGCTTCTTACGACCTGCAGCTGGTGGCGACTGACGATGACAATGACAATGATCAGCAGATCGCGGTGAGCCGGACCCATCACGGGGTGACCAGTATTCGGCACATTCACAAGGAATTCTTTGCCTCCGCCGAGTATCGGCGAATTGCCGAACTGGCCGCCGAGCTTGGCGGGCTGGTTGGTGACGGCGCATTTGCCGCCCGGGGGGACCTGCAGCAGGATGTCACCAGTTTCCGACAGGCCATGCAATGGTTCATGGAGCAGGCGAAAAAAGGAATCAGCATCCAGCGCTACAAGGGTCTCGGCGAGATGAACCCGGATCAGCTTTGGGAGACGACCATCGATCCGGAGAATCGCTTGCTGACCCAGGTTCGCGTCGAGGACGCGATCACGGCGGATGAATTATTCACCACGCTGATGGGTGACCAGGTCGAGCCGCGCCGTGAGTTTATCGAGCGCAACGCCTTGCGAGTAGCAAATCTCGACGTATAGAGATTGAGCCTGGAATGTGCCGGCAATCATGGCCCCGGCTGGTTCTCGAGCACCTAAGTCAGAACGGTTCCCAAGCCTTCACTCAAGCCGTAGCTCTGTGGCGATGGTTTTCGTTCCAGGCTTGCGCTCAGTTGCCCGAACCCTCACCTGGCAGCAACGATTTCCGGCACATTCCAGGCTAGCGCCTGCCTTTGATAGATAGGGTCAAATTAGAGAGTCGTTTGCAGATTAGGAGTGATATGCGCTGCTGATCTCGAACATCTTGCTTTCAACCCAGTCCTGCACTTCGCGATTCAAGGCTCTCGGCTCCTTGCCGGTGACCTCGATCGGCGGTCCGATCACCAGTCTGATCGTGCCGGGTTTTTTCAATAATCCTCGGCGCAGCCAGAAGTCACCGGCGTTGTGCGCGATCGGAATAACAGGGCGGCCGACTTCAAGGGCCAGCAAGGCGCCGCTCAGACCATAGCGGCGTGTCTTGCCCGGTGCCATACGCGTGCCCTCCGGAAAAACCATTACCCCCATCCCTTCGCGGATTCGTCTGGAGCCTTTCCTGATCACTTGCGCGACCGCGCTATGACCGGCGCCGCGGTTGACCGGGATCGGCCTCATAAACAGCAGGGCCCAGCCGACGAATGGTAGCCACATCAGCTCGCGCTTGATGACCCAGCTTAGATGATCGAAGATGAAAAACTGGGAGATGACCTCCCACGCCGACGTGTGTTTGATCATCAGTACGGTGGGTTTCTCGGGCAGGTTTTCCCTCCCCTCGACGACATAGTCCAGCCCACAGATTAGCTTCAGCATCCACATGACGCCTTTTGCCCAGCCAATTGCGAAACCCATGCGAAATTTGTATGGCAACGGGGCGGACAACACGATGAGCAGACATGGGATCAATGGTGAAACAAACAGCAGCGCGGTGAAAATCAGTGAACGCAGGTACTGCATTCTATGGCCCCGCCTCCAGCAAAGCATCGACGGCAGCGGACAAATCGGCGTAAAAAGATACCGTCGAATCAACCGGCAGCCCGGCCCGGGTTTGCTCGCCATTGCCAGTCAGCACAAGGACGGGATTGGCGCCGGCGGCGATCGCTGCCTCGATATCGCGAGCGCTGTCGCCGATGACCGAAACATTTTCCAGTGAAACGTCGAAATGAGTTGCGATGGCCTGGAGCAATCCGGGCAACGGCTTTCTGCAACGGCAACCTTCATCGGGGTGATGGGGGCAATAAAAAATACCGTCCAAGTGTCCGCCGGCCGCCTCCACCGCTTGCTCCATCCGCCGGTGGATCGCCTCCAGGGCCTCTTCGTCCATCAAGCCGCGGCCGACACCTGATTGATTGCTGGCGACCGTCACCCGCCATCCGGCCTGGTGCAGCCGGGCGATCGCCTCGAGACTCCCGGGAATGGGCAGCCACTCCTCGGGCGACTTGATGAAAGCCTCGGAGTCAAAATTGATCACTCCGTCACGGTCCAGAATGACCAGCGGGCTGCTCATCGCTCAGGACTTCAGCCGCGAAAGATCTGCGGTGTGTAAAAAAAGACCGCGCAGTTGGGTCAGCAGCGCGAGACGATTCCTGCGCAGGGCGGCGTTTTCGTCCATGACCATGACGTTGTCGAAAAAAGCATCGACGGCGGGTCCAAGCCCCGCAAGACTCTCCAGCGAGTCCTGGTAGCGGCGCTGGTCGAGCATCGGCCGTATCTTTAACAGCATGTCCTGTAACTGATCGTACAACAATTGTTCGGCTGGCTCGCTGAGTAACCTGGCATCGGGAGCTGCTGGCAGGCTATCCTCATTCTTGCGCAGTATATTGGCGATGCGCTTGTTGGCTGCCGCCAGTGAGTCGGCCGATGGCATGGCCTGAAAGGCCCTGACCGCGATCAGGCGCTGGTGAAAATCCAGCGGCGACACCGGACTGCGCGCGAGCACCGCATCGAATACGTCATGCCCGATATTCATCTGCTGGTCAGCCAGGTAATACGCTTTCAGCCGATCCATCATGAAGGCGTAAATCTCATTGGCGAGACCATCGCCAGTCTCGACAGGCTGCTGGGCGAGCGCCGTGTCGATCATTGCCCGCAAATCGAGCTCGACCCTGCGCTCGATCAAGATCCGCAGGCAGCCGAGAGCATTTCTGCGCAACGCAAACGGGTCCTTGTTGCCCGAGGGTTTTTGGCCAATCGCGAATATGCCGCAGATGGTGTCGATTTTCTCCGCGATGGCCAGCGCCTGCCCGACTACCGTCGCCGGCAATTCGTCGCCCGCGAAACGCGGCAGGTATTGCTCCGCAAGCGCCTCGGCGAGTTCGTCAGCCAGGCCGTCGTTTTTCGCGTAATAGCGGCCCATGATGCCCTGCAACTCCGGAAACTCCGCCACCATCAGCGTCAGCAAGTCGCATTTGGCCAGCATGGCCGCACGCCGGGTCAAAGCGCTGTCACCGCCGAGGTTCTCGGCAATATCGGCCGCCAGCTCCGCCACCCGCTTCGATTTGTCGTGAACGGAGCCTAACTTGGCGTGAAAAAGCACGTTCTTCAGCAAAAACTCACGATCCTCGAGTTTCGTCGCTCTATCCTGATTCCAAAAGAACATGGAATCAGCGAGGCGTGGCTCGACCACCCGCTGATTGCCGTCGCGGATTTTCGCCGGGTCCTTGCTGTCCAGATTGGCAACCGCAATAAATGCCGGCAAAATCTTCGCGCCTGAAACCACCGGGAAGAATCGCTGGTGTCCCTTGAGCGTTGCCGTCAGTACCTCTGCCGGTAGCTCCAGAAACTGCTCCTTGAAGCTGGCGCCCAACGCATGCGGCCACTCGACCAGCGCGGTAACCTCTTCGAGCAGTGAGTCGTCCAGTTGCGGCTGACCGCCCAGATCGGCCGCCAGTTTCAGTACCTGCTCACGGATGATTTTCATACGGCCGCAAAAATCGACCAGCACTTTGCCCTTTTTCTCAAGCAACGCCGGGTACTGTGCGGGTTTACCGATCTTTATGCTGGCCGGCGCCATGAACCGGTGGCCGCGACTGGAATCGCCCGCCCTGATTCCATAAATAATCGCATCGAGCGTGTCGCCACCGAGTTTCATCAGCACCCAGTGCACCGGTCGAACGAATTCAACGTCGCCATCGCCCCAGCGCATCCGTTTGGGTATCGGCAGCTGATCCAGGCTGTTTTGCACCATTGCCGGCAGCAGGTCGGCGGCGGTCTGGCCTGTTTCAGTTCCACGCCAGATCAGGCGGGCGCCGTCATCCGGCCCATCCTTCTCGATGTCGCTCACCGCGATGCCGCACTTTTCGGCAAACGCCAGGGCGGCCTTGGTGGGCTTTCCGTCGTCGTCGTAGGCGACTTTGACCGGCGGCCCTCGTCGCTCGACTTCCCGATCGTCCTGTTTCGCAAGCAATCCTTCGACCAACACGGCAAGGCGCCTCGGTGTTGCGAACGGGCTGATCGCGCCATGGGTCAAACCGGCCTCGGCAAGCGCGTCTTCCAGTCCGCTGGCAAAGCTCAGCGACAACTTGCGCAACGCCTTGGGGGGTAATTCCTCGGTCCCTATCTCGACCAGGAAATCATGTTGTTCAGCCATGCTCTGAACTCGCTTTATTTTTTTGACTGGCGGAGGCGTTCAACATCGGAAAACCCAGCGCTTCCCGGCTGTCGTAATAAGCTTTGGCGACCGCTCGCGCCAGCGTACGCACCCGCAGGATATAACGTTGTCTCTCGGTAACCGAAATCGCCTTGCGCGCATCCAGCAGATTGAAATTGTGGGAGGCCTCGAGTACCTGCTCGTACGCTGGCAACGCCAGGCCGGCTTCCAGCAATTTGTTGCAGGTAGCCTCATTCTCGTCGAAACGCCGGATCATTATCTCGATATCGGCAAACTCGAAGTTGTATTTCGACATTTCCACTTCATTCTGGTGAAAAACATCGCCATAGGTGATTCGCCCGAGCGGGCCATCGGTCCAGACCAGGTCGAACACGCTATCGACATCCTGCAGGTACATCGCGATGCGCTCCAGACCGTAGGTAATCTCACCGGTGACCGGGCGTCAGTCCAGACCGCCGGCCTGCTGGAAATAAGTTAACTGGGTGACCTACATGCCGTTGAGCCAGACCTCCCAGCCCAGCCCCCATGCGCCGAGCGTCGGCGACTCCCAGTTATCCTCGACGAAACGGATGTCATGCACGAGTGGATCGATACCCAGTGACTTCAGTGACCCCAGGTACAAGTCCTGGATATCCTCCGGTGATGGTTTTATCACCACCTGAAACTGATAATAATGTTGCAGGCGAAACGGATTGTCTCCGTATCGCCCATCTGCAGGCCGCCGGGTGGGTTGGACGTAGGCCGCACTCCAGGGCTCGGGCCCGATGGAGCGCAGAAAAGTTGCCGTGTGGAAGGTACCGGCACCCATTTCCTTGTCGTATGGCTGCAGCAAAACACAGCCTTGCCCGGCCCAGTATTCCTGCAGGGCCAGGATCAATTCCTGGAAAGTCCGGGGCGGTTTGCCCTTGGCGTTATCGTTCATTATTTTTCCGCTAGCCAGTCGCAGCGAGAAAGTATAGCGGTTGGCCGGACGGTTGTGCACCGCCACGGGCGCTGCTGTTTCATGATGGTGCATGGATAGGCGGCAATGCACCCGTACGGTGCGATTCTGGCCCGGAATCGGCCGGGATTCCGGGTTTTCCAATGGCGAGAACTGGCATGGAATTCGCATACGACTAATGAAGATAGATTCCAGCCCCAGCGGGGCACAGCCAACCGGGAGCAAAAAGCAATGAAAGCCGCAGACGTTTTGGCAATGATCAAGGATGACGAGATCAGGTTTGTAGATCTGAGATTTACCGACACACGAGGCAAGGAACAGCACGTTACATTGCCGGCGAACGCGGTTGACGAAGATTTTTTTGAAGATGGAAAAATGTTTGATGGCTCCTCGATCGATGGCTGGAAAGGAATCAACGAGTCCGACATGATCCTGATGCCGGACGCCGATACCGCGGTCATGGATGTGTTTTGCGAAGACGCGACCATTAATCTGCGCTGCGATGTCGTGGAACCTAATACCATGCAGGGCTACGAGCGCGATCCGCGGTCGCTGGCCAAACGGGCCGAGGCCTATCTGAAATCGACAGGCATTGCGGACCAGGCATTTTTTGGCCCGGAGAATGAGTTTTTTGTTTTTGACGATGTGCGCTGGGGCGTGCAGATGTCCGGCACGTTTTACAAGATTGACTCCAGCGAGGCCGGCTGGAACTCTGAGAAGGCTTATCACGATGGTAATTTCGGCCATCGTCCCGGCATCAAGGGCGGCTACTTCCCGGTACCACCGGTCGATTCCCTGCAGGACCTGCGCTCGGCCATGTGCCTGGCGATGGAAGACATGGGTGTTGAGACAGAAGTACATCACCACGAGGTCGCAACCGCCGGGCAGTGTGAAATCGGCGTCAAGTACGCCACCCTGGTGAAGAAATCGGACGAAGTGCAAATCATGAAATATGCGGTCATGAACGTTGCCCACACCTATGGCAAGACGGCGACCTTCATGCCGAAGCCGGTGGTCGGCGACAACGGCAATGGCATGCATGTACACATATCTCTGGCCAAGGATGGAACCAACCTGTTCACCGGTGATGGTTATGGCGGCATGTCCGAAGCCGCGCTTTTCTTTATTGGCGGCATTATCAAGCACGCGCGGGCGCTGAACGCGTTTACCAATCCGTCGACCAACAGTTACAAGCGGCTGGTTCCCGGATTTGAAGCACCGGTCAAGCTGGCCTACTCGGCGCGTAATCGCTCCGCATCCATTCGCATACCGTTTGTCAGCAATCCCAAAGGCAGACGCATCGAAATTCGTTTTCCAGATTCAATGGCGAATCCCTACCTGGCGTTCTCAGCGATGCTGATGGCAGGCCTCGACGGCATTCAAAACAAGATTCATCCAGGCGAGGCGATGGACAAGAACCTGTACGATCTGCCACCGGAAGAGGCAGGCAACATCGCAGAGGTTTGCTATTCGCTGGATCAGGCGCTGGAGGCACTGGATCACGATCGCGAATTCCTGAAGGCCGGCAGCGTGTTTAGCGACGACCTGATCGATGCTTATATCGAACTCAAGACCGATGATGTTACCCAGCTGCGGATGACCACGCATCCGGTTGAATTTGAACTCTATTACAGCCTCTAGCCCGGGCCAGGAGTCCGTGCAAAACTGGGGGAACGTAAAAAAAATAGCTGCTTTATGTTGAATAACTCGAAAAAAGGCGTTCGATGAGCGCCTTTTTTAGGTTAGGTTCAGGTTTGCACGCTATGATGGAGTCATGCGCAAACTAGTGTTCTTGTTGTTGCTGTTCTCTTTACCCGCC
>JAPUHG010000151.1 GCA_027297845.1 Gammaproteobacteria bacterium
CAGGAATAACGAAAATCGTCCCAGTACCCCAGGATGATCAGCGCCGGCATCGTGAAAATCACGCCGGTGGCGATGGATGTGCCCGCCGATGCGCCGGTCGCCACGATATTATTCTCGAGGATATGGCCGCCACCGAGCAACTTGAGCACCGCCATGGACACCACCGCGGCGGGAATGGCAGAAGCAATGGTCATGCCCGCGAACAAACCGAGATACGCATTGGCGGCAGCCAGGATCATCGCCAGCACGATGGCCAAAATTATGGCGCGGGGAGTTAGTTCGGGGGGTGCTTGCTGACTCATCGGCAGTTCCTGTTCCGTCAAAGATTTATTGTTGGTGTTATCCGGTCGCCGGACAGTGCCCGATAGTAGTATCCCGGTGGTGGCCCCGTCTATGTGCCTGACGACCGCCGAGCGCCGTAAACGCCTGCTCATTGGTAAAATCAATCGTCCCGCCAAAAGCGGACGTACATCAAACCGGTTTCGTAGCGACAAGCGCAATGAGTGATGGCGAAGACTGAGAATCATCAGACTGTTGATAAAACAGGACCCGCGGCCATAGGCCGCGGGTTTATTTCGATTCATTGGTACCGGCGTTAGGTTATGTTTTTATTGGAGCTCTGATCATTACCAAGAACTTAATGACCTGACACCGGCACCAGAGGTCGGAAGAAGCCGGATTATCCTATTGTGCTTCACCTTTCAGCTCGGCGATCCTGGCTTCAAGAAAAGATTTGGCTCGTGGATTTATCTTTATCGCGGTGTTGTAACTTTCAATGGCCGGCTCGGTTTGACCAGACATTTTGAGGAGCTCTCCGAGTACGAAGAACGTGTAGTAGGAATCAGGGAAGTGACCGGCATTGACTTTGGCCAGCGCAATCGCCTCTTGTATTTTCTCCTTTTTGGCCAGTTCCTGAACATACATTGGCAGCGTAAATTCACTAAAGTCATAACTGTGGCTACCAAAATAATTATCACGGAGCTCGGTATATTTATTCAGCGTCGCTTCCAGGCCGTTTTCGGCCAACTGTTCGTCCAGCACGTCCTGTATCAGTTTCGGCTGTTGCAGGCCCCGATGACAGGTGACACAACGGACTTCCACACGCGGTGAGTCTTCGATCTCATTCAGCCCTGGAACGAAGACCTCGTTTATCTTCCGCAACATCTTGATCATGACCCGGGCTTTTCGCTTCATTGCCTTTTCGTCGGACGCAAAGTCAAACGTGTCCAGGGGGGTATTGGCTTCACCCACGTGGCAGGTCTCACAGCGAGCACCCAGGCCCATGGCGAATCCCTTCATCGTGTCGCCCAACTCTTTGGAGCTGATATTTTCCGGCAATACCTTCAGATTCTCAGGATCGGCATAGATATCCTTCTCCGCGTGCTGGGCCAATGACACGGGCGATATCAACATGAAGATCATCAAATACAGGGATCTAGTCGAATTCATGACAATGCCTCCAACGGCTATGGGCTAACGGGAGCGTAACGATCACCGACAAATCAAGGGTCGGGAACCGTCAAGGAAATTGTCGGAGACTTGCCAGCAAAATGTCAGGGAATCGTCAGAACGACCGCTCACGGCACCTGCGGCAAGCAAAACGCCGCCGAATCGAGATATCCTTTCGGTATGCGCATCTTCACGCACAACAGATCCCTCGGGGCCAATGGGTCCCGGTCACGGCTGGTCATGGGCCTGCTGGTCCTGATCCTGTTTTTGGTATTGAGCCTGGCGTGGCAGGCCAGCCGGACGATGCAAACGCACAGCGCCACTGCAACCAGGGTGCTCCAGGACTACGCGAGGCTGGTCGCCGATGAATATTTGCGCAGAGCCATGGCGGAAATCGGCTATTACGGCTACTACACGCACATGAACGTGTTACGCCGGCTGGCGCTCGAAGACCCTGGCTTCCCATTTGCGGTAACCGAACCGGAGGTGGGCAGTCTCGAGGAACGCGCCAGCCGATTGGTCGATTATCTGTTTTTTATCGATACATCGAATGCCGACTTTCAGACCTCAGGCGAAGCGGCTAACGCTCCCGGCATCAAGGACTATCTCTCGCAACGCGCTGCCAGGTTTGTGCAAGAACCTTTGCCCGAAACGGGATTCGCTATCGAGCACGCCAATATTGGCGGACAACCACATACATTTATCATTTCGAAAGTTGATGAGACCAGCCGGGTTTTTGGCTTCGCGGTCAATCGGCTCGAATTGTCAACCTGGTTGCGCCGGGCATTCGACAAGGACATGTTATTGCCGAAGTCACTTGCCGAGGGAGCGATTACCAACGAGTTCATCTATCTCCGGTTCGCCGATGACAATGGCCAGGTCATGTTCGAGTCCAGGCAAGACTACGACCCGTATTTGCTGATCTCGAAATCAATTGAGGATGAGTATGCGGGAATTTTTAGGGCACATACCATCAACGCGGCCATCGACCCGATGATTGCCGAGTCGCTGGTCATAGGCGGGTTGCCCCGGTCACGGCTACCGGTTTTGTTCGCCGTGATACTGCTGACAGTTGGACTTCTTGTTGCGGCAATACGTCAGTTGCAACGCGAGCAGGCGCTGATGAAACTCCGGGCCGATTTTTTGTCCGAGGTTTCTCATGAATTGCGTACGCCGTTGACCCAAATACGCATGTTTGCCGAAACCTTGCTTTATGAGCGCTTCAGATCAGCCGATGACAGGCGTCGCGCGCTGGAGATCATCGATCGCGAGTCGCAAAGGCTCATTCACCTGGTTGAAAACGTATTGCGATTTTCCGATCGAAAAGGCGATCAACGTAAACTGTACGCCGTCGACAGCAATTTGGCACGACTGGTCGTTCGCGTTGTGAACGAGTTTCAGCCACTCGCGAAGTCTGCCGGCGCCACTGTGCGAACTGAACTTGATCCTGCCGCTGTCGCGCTGGTCGATAGCGATGCGTTGCGGCAGATTCTGCTGAACCTGCTGGACAATGCCATCAAATATGGTCCAAAAGATCAGCAGGTGCGGGTTGCGGTGAATGAGCATCCGCATGGTGTGCAAATCCGGGTTACCGATCAGGGGCCGGGTGTCCCGCGGGTTGATCGTGAGCGAATTTGGGGAGGCTATTATCGCCTCGATCGCGAGCGCCGATCAGCGATCGCCGGTACCGGGATCGGGCTGGCGGTCGTCCGTGAATTAGTCGGCCGGCATGGTGGAAAAACCTGGGTGGAGGATGGCCCTGACGGCGGTGCTTGTTTTGTCGTCGAGTTTCCGAAAGCCGCGCTGCAAGAAGAAAGGACGACCGAACGGGACAGGCCGTCAGCAAACCTGGACACGGGAGATTCACCATGAGCCGCATCCTGATTATTGAAGACAACAAGGATCTGGCGTTTGGGCTGCGCAGCAACCTGGAGATTGAAGGCTATGAAGTTAATACCGCAAACACAGGCACGGAAGGCATCTCACAGGCTAAGTCATTTTTGCCCGACCTCGTAATCCTCGATCTGATGCTCCCGGAAATGGATGGCTTCGAGGTGCTAAAGGCGTTGCGGAAGCATAATGGCGCGACCTCCGTACTGATACTCACCGCACGCGGCGAAGAAGTAGACAAAGTGCGAGGCCTGCGGCTGGGAGCGGATGACTACGTCACCAAACCGTTTGGCCTGATGGAACTGCTTGCCCGTGTCGAAGCATTACTGCGACGCAGTGGCAAATCAGATTCACCCAATACCAGCCCGGAAATGGAAAGCATATGCATCATGAATATCGAGATCTGTCCGCAGGCATGCACAGTGCGCAAGGATGACCGGCTGGTAGAACTGGCGCCAAAGGAATTCGATTTACTGCTCGAACTGATCCGGCACAACGGCGCGGTGGTATCGAGAATCGGCCTGATGAAGACCGTTTGGGGTCATTCCTCAAATGTTGTGAG
>JAPUHG010000152.1 GCA_027297845.1 Gammaproteobacteria bacterium
GGTCATCCAGTGTATCCAATGTTGCGATATCAGCAACAACGCCGACTGGCTGGTGAAAAGCGCCAACCAGGTTTTTGCCGCCAGGATGATTGATCGCGGTTTTTCCCCCGACCGCCGCGTCCACCTGGGCGAGCAGGGTCGTCGGACAAATGAGATGAGCAATCCCCCGCTGATAACAAGCAGCCGCAAATCCGGCGATGTCCGATACCACGCCGCCACCGAGCGAAATGATCGTGGCGTCCCGATGAACACCGGATTCGACAAACTGGTCCAGCAATATCGAAAATTGCTCCAGGTTCTTGAATTCCTCACCATCAGGCAACTGGTAACGGAAAGTCTCGAAAGATCCCAGCGTGGCTTCCAGGGTCGCCGCATACAAAGGGCCAACGGTTTCATTGCTCACCAGGAAAACCTGCCTTCCCGACACCATGCCGGCAATCAAGTCAGGATGACTCAGCAAACCGCGACCAATATGAACGCTGTACGCTCCGCCAACTGGTTGCTCTATTATTCTATCCATGGTCGCGTTAGCCGGGGTCCTGAAACCAGCTGACGATCTCGGCGACTACCGCCGGGACTTTTCGGCCATTCGTGTTGATTGTCAGGTCAGCCATTTCTTCGTAAATCCGTTCTCTTTGCTGCGCCAGTTTCCCCAGGGTCTCTTCAGGGCTCTCTCCATCCAGCAACGGTCGGTTGGCTTTGAGTCGCGTTCGTCTTAGCTGCTGCGCGATGCTCGCACGAAGATAAACTACTCGCCCCCTTTGCGACAGTCTGCTTCTGTTCTCAGGATGGATGACTGCACCACCGCCGGTGGCCAGTACGATAGAAGGCAGCTGTGTCAGGCGTTCAATCGCCGCTACCTCACGCCGGCGAAAACCGTCCTCTCCTTCCTTTTCGAAAATGAAACCAATATCGACGCCGGTCTGTCTCTGTATTTCGAGATCCGTATCGTAAAACTCCATACCCAGTTCCTGGCCGAGTCGCCGCCCAACCGCAGTCTTTCCGGCGCCCATTGGGCCGATCAAAAACACACTGGAATTCATGGCATTGGCAATTGCAAAAAAAGGTACGGAACAAGCTTAACTGCATTCAAAGCCCTTCGGCTACTCGTGCGCCAGAGTTCCACGTCTGTAGCGCTACGTCCAAGGAGTCGAGACCCACAACTATTTCTCTGGCCCCCGTGTCGAAATCAGATCGTAAACCAGGATTCCTGTCAGCATTGAAAGCACAAATATCGGCGCTTCCCAACTGGATAGAAGCGTTAATGCCGCAATAGCCGGGCCCGGGCAAAAACCGACCAGCCCCCAGCCCGTGCCAAACAAGGCAGACCCCAAAATCAATTTGTTGTCCGCGCGAGTCTTCAGCGGCAGATAAAATCTTTTGTCCCAAAGTGGCTTTGCATTTCTCAGCACCCGGCGGAAAAATATATTTGTGACCAGAACCGCACTGCCCATCGTCAATAGCAGGCTCGGATCCCAATCACCTGCAACATCAAGGAAGGCCTGAACCTTCAATGGATTGACCAACTGCGAAACAGCCAGTCCAACACCAAAGATAACGCCGGCAAAAAAACCGGCCAAGTTTCTTTTTGCCGGACGTGTCACCAGGCCGTGCCCGAAACATGCAAAAAATGGCGGATGACAAAAACCGTCAACATACCGAAGCCAACGAAAATCAGTGTTGCTATTAGTGAACGAGGCGATAGGCGGCCAATACCACAGACGCCATGGCCACTGGTGCAGCCGCTCCCCATGCGGGTTCCCACACCGACCAGAAACCCCGCGGGCAAAAGCAGCCATGGATTATTCGATCGCACGCCAAAACCTGCATCGACAAACGAAAACCAACCGGCCGTACCGGCAAGCAATCCCAGCAAAAAAAACCAGCGCCAGGCTCTGTGGGTGGCCGCAGGCCCAACCGCGCCGGCGACAATTCCGCTGATACCGGCAATTCTTCCATTCGTCCACAAAAGCAGGCTCGCTGACAGGCCTATCATTATTCCACCCAACGTTGCTGAAAGAGGTGTGAAGCCAATCATGAGCAACTCTAGAGCCGGTCCAGCGGAAGTTTAAGATAGCGGGTCCCATTGTTTTCCCTCTCCGGTAGTGCGCCCGCGCGGATATTGACCTGGATCGACGGAAGAATGAGCGCCGGCATGGCGAGCTGGGCGTCCCTGGCTTTTCGCATCCGTATGAACTCGTCGATGTTGCTCGACGCATTGATATGAATATTGTGCTGTTTCCCATCCACGATCGTGGTCATGCAAGTCTTTTCCCGGCTGGCTGGTGGATAATCGTGACATAGAAAAACCCGGGTTTCATCGGGCAGTTGATAAATCTTCTGGATGGACTGGTAGAGGAGGCGAGCATCGCCCCCGGGGAAATCGCAACGGCCCGTTCCAAAATCCGGCATGAACATCGTATCGCCGACAAAAGCGGCATCGCCAAACAAATAGGTTACGCTGTCGCTGGTATGCCCCGGTGTGTGCATGACCCGGCCACTGATAGACCCAATCCGAATTTCCTCATTATCCTGGAACAGATGGTCGAACTGACTGCCGTCCACCGGAAAATCGTCAGCAAAATTGAAAACTTTTGCAAAAGTTTTCTGCACTTCGGTTATGCCTTCACCGATGCCTATCTTCGCCCCGAGTTTCCCGCGCAGATACATCGCAGCGGTCAGGTGATCGGCATGCGAATGAGTCTCCAGGATCCACTCGGCCTGGCAGCCATTTTCCCCCAGCCAGGTGATTAGCTGGTCGGCCGATTCGGTGCTGGTTCGCCCGGACTTGTAATCAAAATCGAGCACCGGGTCGATAATCGCGGCCTGCCCGGAATCAGGGTCGGCGACCACATGGCTAAATGTCGAGGTGGCCTGGTGGAAAAAGCTTTCTATTTGAATCTGCATGCCTGACGCCTTTGTAGCAGTGTGCATCCGTGAAATATATCATATATTACTAATTTAGTAACTCTTTTATTAGTTTTGATTAATTTAGACTATACGTATAGACTAGGGTCGATCATCTGGAGGAAAAAATGAACTCAGTCGCCAGGCAGCTCGACAATCTAGAGGACATGAAAGAACATGCTGGCGAGGCCGCGAGGCTGTTGAAAGCTCTCGCCAACGAAACACGTTTGATGATTCTTTGCTCTCTTGCCGGCCAGGAACTGTCGGTTGGAGCGCTCAATCGAAAAGTACGCCTGAGCCAGTCAGCCCTGTCCCAGCACCTCGCGGTATTGCGCCGGGACAAGCTGGTTCAGACTCGCCGGAAATCGCAAACCATCTATTACTCGCTGGCGGATACCCGATCATCGAAGATTATCGATGTTCTGCGTCAACTCTACTGCAATAATTGAATATGCCTGTTTCTGCCTTTGCATGGCCAGGCGAGATGGCCATCGGAGTCAGCCTGGGCCTGTTCGGATCGGCCGCTCAATTCTGACCGTCCCGGTTCTGGTTTAGCTGTTCAGGCAGGAAGAAAAAACCGCCATCGCCGGATCTCTTTTCATTGTCGGCAGTATCGCGCTGGCCGCAGGTCAATTGTGATCACAGATCCCGGGCCCCGTTCCGCTAACAGCTAAACCAGGCAAAAAAAAAGCCCCCCGCATTGCGGAAGGCTTTTGATATCCAGCTTGGCTTAAGAAAATCAGTAAGCACTACTGCCGTCGCGGAGAATTTTTGGGGTAATAAATATCAGCAGTTCCGACTTATTGGATACTTCCACCGTCGATTTGAACAGGCGGCCAATAATCGGGATATCTCCGAGCACCGGTACCTGGTTGACAACTTCGCGAGTTTCGGTCTCGTAAATGCCGCCCAGGACCACGGTCTCACCATCGTTGACCAGGACCTGCGTTATGATTTCGCGAGTATCGATACTCGGAACGAAGCCACCAGTGGCGCTTGCCACGCTCTCGCCCACGGTGTCCTGGTTAACCTGGAGATCCATAATGATCCGGTCATCCGGGGTAATCTGTGGCGTTACCAGCAGCCTGAGCACCGCGTCCTTAAACTGTGTCGTTGTGGCGCCACTCGATGACGATTCCTGGTATGGGATTTCGACACCCTGCAGAATGCTGGCTTGTTTCTGATTGGCCGTAACCACACGCGGCGTGGAAATAATCTCCCCGCGGCCTTCGGCCTGCAATGCGGACAATTCCAGATCCACGATGTAGTCGTTATCGAGAATAGCCAGGGCGATTCTGCCAGCGGGATTGGCAACCGGCAGGTTTACGTTATAGCGTTCGATTATGCTGGGCGCCTCAACCGGGAAGGGCTGTCCGGTGGTCTGGATATTATCCAGCGCGGAATCGACAATCGTTCCGATACCCAACGCACCACCAGTAGTTGTAATCAGGCCGCCACTGCCATAATCGTCGACATAGGTCACCCCAAAGCGGACTCCCAGTTCCTTACTATAGTCATCATTTACCGTGACGATTCGCGCTTCGATCAAGACCTGGCGAATCGGAATATCGAGTATCGCGACCATTCGGCGAATGTCCGCCAGCCGCTCCTCAGTATCCTGCACCAGCAGCGTGTTTGTTCTTTGGTCAACCGCCACGCTACCGCGCTCCGACAGCAGGGCATTCTCAGCGCTGGAGGTCATCAATGCGGCAAGATCGCTGGCCTTCGCATAGTTGACCTGTACGAACTCTGCCCGCAACGGTTCCAGTTCCTGTCGCTGAGCATAAGTCTCGAGTTCCTGACGTTCGCGTGCAGCAATCTCGTCCGCTGGCGCAATCAGGATTACGTTGCCCTGCTCACGCATATCCAGACCCTTGGTACGCAATACAATATCCAGCGCCTGGTCCCAGGGAACATTCTGCAAACGCAGCGTCACGCTGCCTTGAACGGTGTCGCTGACCACCATGTTCAGATCGCTGGTATCTGCGAGCAACTGCAGGACCGCCCGGGTTTCGATGTCCTGGAAATTCAGTGACATGCGTTCGCCGACGTATTCTTTCTCAAGCTCAGGCCTAAACGCATCGTCTTTTTCGGCAACCTTGCTGATCTCGACGGTAAAGACGTTGTCAGACTGGTAGGCGACTTCTTCGAAATCGCCCTGTGCAGCGATAATCAGTCTCGTATCGTTGCCGACCCTGAGCGTATCCACCGATGAAACCGGTGTCGCGAAATCCATGACGTCCATGCGGCGGAGCAGGCGGTCGGGCAGGCTCGTATTCTGGAAATCGACCAGCACGAGGTTTCCCTGCTGACGCAAATCGATAGATGTATTCGGATCACTCAGCGTCACCATGATGCGACCGGCGCCATCGGGACTGCGTCGAAAATCGATTCTCTCGATACCAGAGGAAGCGCTCGTGGCCCGGCCAGCTGACGCCGAAACGCCAGCAAAACCAGAACTTCGGCTGGCGCCATCCACAACGCCAAGAAGCACGATAATACTGTTGCCTGAAATACGGGTCTCGTACGGCACCAGCGAGTCCAGATTCAAGACTACGCGGGTACGCCCGCCAGCCTCAGCGGTTACCACCGAGTTGAGCGCCCCGATGCCAACATTGGTACGCCGCCGATCCATGTTCAGGCTGGTACCCGGCAGATCCAGCGCGATACGCGCCGGGTCGTTGATTGTGAAGCTCAACGGTTCGGGCACATCACCACTCAATAGCAGTTCAAGCTGCACCTGCTGGCCAGGCAAAGTCACAACCTTGATATCCTCCAGCTGGGCGGACTCTTGTGCCACTGCAGGCAGAGCCAGCAGACAGACCAGCGCGGCAAGTATCCAGTTGCCGGCGTAGCGTCCCAATCCATCGCCATCGTGTACACCACGCATTGGCAGATTCATGAACTTCATTTCTGTCTCTCCCTGTAGTCTCAATCACTCAATGCGACGGCGGCCGGTCTTTCAATATAACCGCCGAGGCCATCTGAGATGATTTCAAGCAATTCGATTTCAATATCTGTGATGGCTTTGATTTGGCCATCGTTTTGGCCAATATAATTACCAACAATCACCCGATGAACCAGGCCGTCGCTGGTCTGTAACAAGCCATACATCGTTCCACCCAAATCGAGCGTCCCAACCATATTCATGGAATCCAGCGGGAACTGCTCCAAAAATTCTCTGCTCCGAGTCAAGTCCTTGGCGATACCGGAGCCATTTCCACCGCGTACTAACGCGGGAATGTCCGGCATAAATGGCGAACGTGAATCATTGGCCTCGTAAACGAAAGTCTCGTAAGGCTTGGGCTGGCGCAACGGCTTAATCCGTCGGTTGGCCGGCTTATCCATAGTCGTTTTAATATACTCGTCCAGATCGCTCGTCCCTCCGGTACAACCAGCCAGTAATCCCAGGGCGCCGATAACAACCAGCACGAATTTCGTGTGCTTACCTGTATTCATGAGTATCACGACTCCTCTTCCAGGTAACGGTAGGTCTTGGCGATCACGTCGAGCACCAGGTTATCCGCGGCGGCGTTTTGTTCGGGTTGAATCATTACGTCGTGCAAGGTGACGATTCGCGGCAAAGCGGCAATACCACTGACAAACAGCGCCAGATCATGATAGCTGCCCTGCAGCCGAATCTTGATCGGTAGTTCTGCGTAAAAATCCTTCTTAATTTCGTCGCTGGGCTGAAAGAGCCTTTCCTCTAAACCAGCCGCAAGGCCTGTCTGGGAAATATCGACGAGCAGGCTGGGAACCTCCGTCCGACTCGGCAACTGGCGCAACATCGCGCCAAAAGTAACTTCCATTTCCTTGAGTTGCTCTTTGTAGGCATCAAGATTCGCAGCGCGCTGCTGTTTGATCTGAAAAGTGTCTTTCAGCGTTATTTCCTTCGCCTCGGCATTTTTGAGCAACGTCGCCTTGGCGCGATACACGAAATAATACGATCCGCCTGCACTGACGGCCACAAAAATTATCACGATCAATACGGCCCTGAACATCAACGGCCAGCGGCCGATGTCGTTGGTATCCAGGCTTTGCAGTTGTTCTACGATATTCATAAGCCACTGACCTCCGACAAGCCTTCTTCCTCATCTTCAAAAGAAATCTGCTGTGCAGTCAAACCAAATTCCGCGTTCTTTTTCGGTCCGACTTTGACGGTTTCGATAACCTGCAGCCCTGGATTTTCCAGCCATTCCGAAACGTCAATATTCCGCATATAGGCGGACACGCGCGTCGTTGACTCGGCCACGCCCTTTATTTCCAAACGGCGAGCGCTTTGTTTGATAGAAGTCAGGTATACGCCATCGGGCAGAGTACGAACCAATTCGTCAAACAGATGCACGACCTCTGGCCTGCTTTTTTGCAACCGCTCGACAATTTCCATGCGCGCGATCATGCGTTCTTTTTTTCTCTCCAGATCCTTGATCTCTTCTATTTGCTTGTCGAGGATTTCGATTGCGTCATCGAGTTGTGCATTGCGATAATTCTGGTACTTGATAAACCGGTCATATGTAAAGCTGACCAGCAATATCGTGACTATGCCTATCAGAACCGCGCCTGTTGCAGCAACTGCAAAATTCTTCTGGCGTTCTTTACGCTGCTCTTCGCGCCAGGGAAGTAGATTAATTCTCGGCATCTTAGTCGAAGCTCCTCAATGCCAGCCCGCAAGCTGTAAGCAACGCGGTTGAATCCTTGGTAACACCCTGTGATTTCGCCCGCGAAGACAATTTCATCTGACCAAGTGGGTCGCCGATTTCCGCGGGTATTCCCACTCGCGATGCGATTACGTCCGCGACTCCCGGAATATTTGCGCAACCACCGCAAATCAGTATCGATTCAGGCTGCTCACGGCCACTGCCGGAAGCAAGAAAGAATTGCAGGGAGCGGCTGACCTGCAAGGACATTTCGTCCATGAAAGGATCGAGCACTTCCGGTTGAAAATTGGATGGCAGACCGCCTTCCTTCTTGGCTCGTCCCGCTTCTTCGAGACTCAAGCCGTAGGTTCTCATGATCTCCTCGGTCAACTGCTGCCCGCCAAAGGCGAAGTCACGTGTATAAATGACCCGGAGATCCCGCAGGATACTGAAAGTCGTGCTGCTGGCACCAAAATCGACGACCGCGATTGTATGATCCATCCCGCCGTCCGCCATCTGATGAGTCAGTAGCTGACAGGAGTTTTCCAGAGCAAATGCCTCCACATCGACTACCCTGGCAACCAAACCCGCGGCCTCGACCGCCGCCTGGCGCTGCTCAACATTTTCGTTGCGCGTTGCAACAAGCAAAACATCCAGCATTTCAGGGTCTTTGCTCGATTCACCCTGAACCTCAAAATCAAAGGAAACCTCTTCCATCGGGAACGGTATGTACTGATCGGCTTGCAGTTCCACCTGCCCTTCCATTTCCGACTCGTTCAGCGAGCGCGGCATCTGGATCAACTTGGTGACCGCCGCATCGCCGGAAATGGCTATCGCACATTCCTTGTTCGAAGTGCCCGAGCGCTTGACTGCCCGGCGTATGGCTTCGCCCACCGCCTGGGCGTCAACGATCGCCTTTTCGCTGACGGCATTATTGGGAGTGGGCTCGGCAGCATAGGCATCGACCTTGTAGTGGCCGCTGGAACCCGACAATTCGATCAACTTCACTGAGGAGGTTGTGATATCCAAACCCAGTAAAGGCTTGTTTTTTCTGCCAAAAATCACGGCTTTTCCTTTTCAACTCCGTAACTTGCAGGTCGAAGATAGACCAGCACATTAACTTATGCAACTGGCGATATCCTATTCCATCCAACGTCGATTGAACGTGACTTTGCTCACATTATGACAAAGACAGCGCCGCGCCCATCCAGCACCGCTCCCGCGTCGGCTGCGCTATACTCCGCTCGCCTCTGTCAGGGTCGGTTGATCAGCGGCCAAATGGCCGGCGACGTTCAACAGCACGCTGGTCCTGGCCTTGAAGAATCAGTCCTGAGAAATGCCGGGCGGCCTGGTAGAAGTCGGAGAATGCTCACTGAATCCTGACCGGCAACCCCGCTGTCTTAGGCTGATCCCTTAGACCGGTGGCTTTGCGTCCTCACCTTTCGGTGAGTTTGCCTGCATTGTACGGCTTTAATATGCATAATCAGATGTTATAAAGCAAGGACTTAAGCCAGTTACTTAGGAAAGCTCTGAACCATTTATGAACTCGTATCCGGTGCTAAAAATCTACCTCGCCCATGAATGTAGCGGAACTTCCCCAAGATGAAACTTTACCAACGAATCCTCTTCCTGGCCGCCAGCGCCACGATCATAGGCAGCTTCATTTTCTTCCTGGTCGGCATCTCCGCGTACCTGTACGTGGAGCCCGGCCTGCCTGACGTCAATACTCTCCGGGATATCCGTCTCCAGGTACCGCTACGCGTATACAGCCGCGACGGCCGGCTGATATCCCAGCTCGGCGCCCAAAGGCGCATCCCGGTGGCCTTCGAAGACGTTCCGCAAGAAATGGTTAACGCTTTCCTGGCGGCAGAGGACGATCGTTTTTTTGAGCACCCCGGCGTCGACTACCAGGGCCTGGTGCGCGCGACGATGATGCTGTTGCTGACTGGCGAAAGACGTCAGGGTGGCGGAACGATAACGATGCAACTCGCCAGAAATTTTTTCCTTACCCGGGAAAGAACCTATGTAAGGAAGCTGCGAGAAATATTTCTTGCGCTGAGCATCGAGCAGCAGCTCAACAAACACGAAATCCTGACGCTATACCTGAACAAGATTTTTCTTGGGCAGAGGGCTTACGGTGTCGCTGCCGCAGCCGAAGTATATTTTGGCAAAACGCTAAAGCAACTGCGGCTGGCCGAAATTGCAACCATTGCCGGCCTGCCAAAAGCGCCATCATCCGATAACCCGGTTAGCAATCCGGAGCGTGCCAGCCAAAGGCGCGCCTATGTCCTGCGGCGCATGCTGGAGGTTGGCTACATCGATGAGGACCAGGCCGCGGCGGCGGCGGCCATACCAATCGAGTCTCGCATCCACGGTCCGACCGTCGAAGTGAACGCGCCCTACGTGGCGGAAATGGTACGCAGCGAATTACTGGCACGCAATCTTCCCGAGATATACACGGCCGGCTATCGTGTTACGACCAGTATCGATAGCAGGCTGCAAAAGGCGGCGGTAATTGCGCTGCGCCAGGCATTACTGGAATACGATGCACGCCATGGTTACCGCGGCCCGGAGGACCATCTCGCGCTGTTCGACGAGCCCGACGGCACCGAACAGGCCGGGCAACCCGAT
>JAPUHG010000153.1 GCA_027297845.1 Gammaproteobacteria bacterium
CCGGGTAGTTTGCTGGACAACGCACCATTGAGGACACTGCTGGGTCGCGATGTGGATTTCGACAAGATCGCCAGGGCTATCGAACACGGGCCACTGGAGGCTTTTGCAATCACTGCGTCCGGCTACAGTTCCGCGAAATCCATTACTTTCTACCAGGCCCAACCGGGTCATCGACCGTGGCATCGAGTTCGCCGTGAGGGGAAGGCGAGCATCATCAACCTGGATCACCTGATGGCCAGTGCGGCGGTGCCGGTGATTTTTTCTCCGGTACTCATTGGCGGTGAATATTATGGCGATGGCGCGATGCGTCAGGCGACGCCGCTGAGCGCTGCGATACACCTCGGCGCTGATCGATTGCTCGCGATCAGCGTGCGTGACGAAAAGGGCGGGTCACCCGAAGATCGTGACCTGGACCAGTTGCCGAGCCTCGGTCAGATTGCCGGTTATATGCTGGATACCTTGTTCATGGACGGGCTTTACGCCGATCTGGAGAGAATCACCCGAATCAACAAGTTGCTGGAGCACCTGCCACAACAAAGCGCGGTGTCGGGCGGCAGGTTGCTACGCCGGATTGAGTGCCTGGTCATTTGCCCAAGCGAGGATATACGGGAAATTGCCTTGAAACATGCGCCTGATTTGCCGCGCTCGGTACGGATTCTGCTGGGAGCAATGGGCGCGATGAACCGCGGCGGCAGACAGCTGATCAGTTACCTGTTGTTTGAGGGGAGTTTTACCCGGGATCTGATTCGGCTCGGTTATCGTGATGGCAAAGCACAGGAGGAAACCTTGCGAGCGTTCCTCTATGACGAACCAATAAGCAGTCTGAGTGCGCCGACAACCATACGAGCGGACCTTTCAGGTGAGGAAAAGAGTCCCGAGACCGAGAAATGACATAAACCCGACCACATCGGTAATCGTGGTGAGAACCACGCCACCTGCGAGCGCCGGATCGACAGCCATACGCTTGAGAACGATTGGCACGATAACGCCGGAAGCAGCCGCGACCAGCAGGTTAATGATCATCGCCGCCGCGATCACCGCGCCGAGCCGCCAATCATGGAACCAGAGCAGGACGGCCAGCCCGACGATGGTCGCCCAGCCCAGGCCATTGAGCAGGCCAACCGCGGTTTCCTTGAACATCAGCCAGCGGGCGTTGGACCTTTCGATCTGGCCAAGCGCCATCCCCCTGATCATCAGGGTCAACGTCTGGCTACCGGCGATTCCACCCATGCTGGCCACTATCGGCATCAACACGGCCAGCGCAATGACCTCCGCAAGGGTTGCCTGGAAAAGGCCGACTACCCATGCGGCAAGAAAAGCGGTCGCCAGGTTGACGCCAAGCCAGATTGCCCGGCGGCGCGAACTGGTAAAAACGCCGGCAAACATGTCATCTTCTTCGTCCAGGCCAGCCATACTCATCAGCGAGTGTTCGGCTTCTTCGCGGATGACGTCGACGACGTCATCGACGGTTATTCGTCCCAGCAGGCGGCCATCTTCGTCTACGACCGGCGCCGACTGCAGATCGTAATCCTCAAACAGGCTGGCGACATCTGAAGCGGGCGTTTCGGGCAGGATTCCCGGCCGATCTTTGTCCATCAACTCGGCAACCATCATTTGCGGATCGTTGGTGATAAGACAACTGATATCCAGGCTGCCGAGATAACGGTCATTGCGGTCGACAACGAAAAACAGATCGGTGCCCTGGGGAATTTCCTTGCGCTGACGTGTGTAGCGTAAAACGACGTCGAGCGTTACCTCCGGTCGTACAGTTACGGTATCCGTGTTCATCAGGCCACCGGCGCTGTCTTCCGAATAGGCCATTACCGCGTCAAGACGCTCGCGGTCCTGTTGCCCCATGGAGTGCAGAACCTGCAGGGTGATGGTTTCAGGAAGATCGGCAATCAGATCAGCGAGATCATCGACCTCCATGCCATCGATTGCCGCCAGTAATTCCTCGGCATCCATGTCTTCCATCAGCCTGCCGCGAACCTCGTCGTTGAGCTCGACGAGAACATCGCCCTCTACATCCTGATCAACCAACTCCCAGACAACTTCGCGTTCGGCCGGTGGCAGGGATTCGAGCAGATTCCCGATTTCCGCAGGATGCAGCGCGTTTATCAGGCCGCTCACCTGCTGCAGGCCGCCCGACTGTAATGCTGAGCGCAGTTTTTGTAGGCGGGTTTCCGCCGTTGTCAAAACTTCTACCGTCATGCCGGGGTTCCTGTAGTCGAATCGTCGTCCAGGCATTGCCGAACGCAGGCGGAGTGTAACTAACCCGCGGGTCAGAAGGAACGCTAGGTCAAACCAGACTGCTCGGCCCGATTCAAATTGTCTGTCAGGCGGTGGTCTGGTCTTCGGTTATTTCATTGTGTCGCGTCAGGACGCTTTGATACTCATTGGAAAACCGGCTGGCCAGGTTTTCGCAAATATAGACCGACCGGTGCTGCCCACCGGTGCAACCGATGGCGACGGTCAGGTAGTTTCTGTTTTCGCGCACGAACTCGGGCAACCAGGTCTGCAACAGATTACCGATCTCGCCCAGCATGCGGCCAACGGACTCTTCTGATTCGAGAAACTCGATGACCTCCTGGTCCAGGCCGGTCAGGTCGCGCAGCGTGGGCTCCCAGTAGGGATTTGGCAGACAACGCACGTCGAAAACATAGTCAGCATCGCCCGGAATGCCGTGCTTGTAACCAAAAGACTGAAACAGCAATGACATTCTTCCCGCATCCCGCTGGTCAATCCGCTGGCGGACAATTTCGCGCAATTGGTGCACGCTGGTTCGGCTGGTATCGAGTACCAGATCAGCCGCGTTGCGTACCGGCGCAAGAATTTTACGTTCCAGGCTGATAGCCTCGCGCAGCCCGGTCGCGTCGTTACTCAGCGGGTGTCTGCGGCGGGTCTCGCTGTAGCGATTCAGCAACACACCATCGTCCGCGTGGATAAAAAGCGTCTCGCAATCAAGATTGCTTTTCTTAAGGTCACCGATCAACTCAGGCAGTCCGGCAAGATCCTCCGCCCGGTTTCTTGCATCAATGCCAACGGCAATTTTCTGATTGGATTGATCGCTGGATTGCTTGGCATTGGCGACCACGTTGTCGACGAGTTTTACCGGTAAGTTATCGATACAGTAATACCCCAGGTCTTCAAGCATATTCAGCGCGACGCTTTTGCCACTGCCGGAGAGGCCGCTGACAATGATCAAACGCATGCCGGGTTACCGGTCATGGCTGGTTTTCCTGCCACTGGTTGGCTGTAGCGATTAGCATTTCATGCAAAGTGCGGCTGTTATTGCACTCTCGCAGTTTGGACTGCAGCTGCGGGTCACTCAATATTTCTGCGGTGAGCGCAAGAGTAGCAATACTCTCATCACCATCGGGAAACAGGATAGCCAGCGCGAGATCAACTGGCTTGCCATCTGGTGCTCCGTAATCGACAGGTTTGATCAGTTTGGCAAACGCCGCGCAAGGTTGTTTCAGCCCGCTTGCTCGACCATGTGGTATTGCAATTCCGTTATTCAGGCCGGTGGAACCCAGTCGCTCGCGACCCGCCAGTCCGCTAAAAATTTCGTTTGGCGGCATGCCTGATGTTTCGGAATTGCCGAGCATTTCGCTGAGAATCTCGAACAGATGTTTGCGACTGCGCGCATCAATATTGCACGCGACACGATCGGGCGGCAGTAATTGCGTAACATCCATAATCCGTCAGATTGCTATAAATATCTCGATTTCTGTACGTCTCGGGCGTGATGGTTCTGAAGTTTTTCCTTGTGTTTCTTGACCTGGCGATCAAGTTTGTCGCTTAGTCCGTCAATGGCTGCGTACATGTCTTCCTGAACTTCGTCCGCGAACAACGTTGTACCGCTCACCTGAACCGTCGCTTCCGCCTTGTGGCGTGTTTTTTCCACACTGAGAACGCAATGTATATCGCTAACATTGTCAAAATGCCGTTCGAGTCGCTCCAGTTTGGAATCAACGTAATCGCGCAACGCGGGGGTGATATCAATGTGTTGACCGGTAATCGATAATTGCATGCTTCGCTCCTTGCAAAGAAACTGTCTTGGCGCTATCAGCGAGACGCCATTCGCCGGCGCTCGCTCGAAGACGGGATATTCATCGCTTCACGATATTTGGTAACTGTTCTGCGCGCGACGTTTATACCGTCTTCACTTAATACCTGTGCGATCTTGTTATCGCTGAGTGGTTTTTTCCGGTCTTCCGATGCGAGCAGTTTCTTGATTTTTGCGCGCACCGAAACTGCGGATTTTTGACCGCCATCGTCCACAGACAAGTGACTGGAAAAGAAATAACGGAATTCGAATATTCCGCGCGGTGTGTGCATGTATTTATTGGTTGTAACCCTGGAGATCGTTGATTCGTGCATCTCGACCGCTTGTGCAATGTCTTTCAATATCAATGGTTGCATATGTTCTTCGCCATGCTCCAGAAAAGCTGTCTGCCTCTCTATTATAGACGTTGCAACCTTGAGTAGAGTTTCATTTCTGATTTCGAGACTCCGGACCAGCCAGCGAGCTTCCTGGAGTTGCCCTTTGAGTGCGTCGTGATCCTTGCCGCCTCGTAACAGACTGGCGTAAGTCTGGTTGACTCTCAGTTTGGGGGAAACGGCAGAATTGGCATCCACCAACCAGATATTGTCCTGTTTTCTGACAAAAACGTCCGGAATGATATATTCGGGTATGGTGTTTTGCACTGCGTAGCCGGGTTTTGGCTGACAGGCACGAACCGCAGTCAGGGCGTCTTCAAGGAGATCCTCGCTGACTCGCAACATTTGACGGAGACGGGCGAAATCCAGTGACGCAACCAGGTCGAGGTATTCCGCGACCAGCCGGCGTGCAAGTTCCAGCCCGGGCGTATCAGGACGGAATTGGTCAAGCTGCAGGCGCAGGCATTCTTCAATGGTTCTGGCCCCTACGCCGGCCGGGTCGAAACGCTGGATCAGGTGGAGTACTTTTTCCAGCTCCTCCTCCTCCGCGGTAATTTCCGGGAGCAGGGTCTGTCTAATTTCGGCCAGTGTTTCGATCATGTACCCATCGTCACCGATCGCGTCGATAATCGTTCTGCCGATCGCCTGGTGCTCATCCGATAAGGGCTCGAGTCCAAGTTGCCAAAGGAGGTGGTCACCAAGCGTTTCCTGGCTGCGGTCGGCAATCTCCGGTGTGGGTAGAAAATCGTCGCTGTTCCAGTTCGATGAGGCCGGGCCAACATAATTTTCATCGCGCCACTCGCCCACGGCGACATCCGGGCTGACCGGTTCGGGGGGAGCTGTCTGGGTCGTTTCCTCTGGCTCTGCAGTTGTACTCCCGGGGTCCTCGCCGGTTTCGAGCATGATGTTTTCTTCAAGCGCTTCGCGAATCTTGGCCTGCAGATCCATGACCGGAAGCTGCAACAATTGAATGGCCTGTTGCAGCTGCGGTGTCATGGTCAGCTGCTGGCTGATTTTCAGTTGCAGGGATAGCTTTACCATAAGCCCGACCGGCTCCTAGAGTCGGAACGATTCACCCAAATATACTTCACGCACTTCCCTGCTGGACAGTATGTCATCCGTTTCTCCCTCCGCGATGACCTTTCCCTGATGAAGAATATAGGCTCTTTTGCAGATTCCCAGTGTCTCTCTCACATTATGGTCGGTAATCAACACGCCGATATTGCGCTCGGTCAACTGCGTAATCACTCTTTGAATATCGAGAACCGAGATCGGGTCGACTCCAGCGAAGGGTTCGTCGAGCAATATGAAGCGGGGCCGCGCAGCCAGGGCGCGGGCAATTTCAACGCGACGGCGTTCGCCACCCGACAGACTGATACCCATTGATTTTCGGACCGGCGTGATATGCAAGTCTTCCAGTAATTCCTCGAGCTCCGATTCCCGGCTGGCCCGATCCAGATCCGCGCGCAATTCAAGAATAGCGCTGATGTTTTGTTCAACGGTGAGTTTGCGGAAAATGGATGCTTCCTGAGGCAGGTAACCCAGGCCAAGCTGAGCTCTTTTGTGCAATGGCAGCCCGGTTAAATCGGTGTCATCCAGCATGATGCGCCCGCGGTCACAGGGGATCAGGCCAACAATCATGTAAAAAGCCGTCGTTTTACCCGCTCCGTTCGGTCCGAGCAGGCCAACGACTTCGCCTTCCGATACCTCCATGGAAACGCCATCCACAACACATCGCGAGCGATAGCTTTTGGTCAGACTGGTTGCCACGAGACGAGTCACGATTCGTCCTCCGCTGCCTGGAGAGACTCATCCGTACCGGTTTCCTTCGATTCCCTGGGTTCGAAATCTTCGGGAGTAATAGTGATTCGAACGCCGTCTGATTCCTGGTCCGGTGATCCGGCGACAATCTGCTCCGCATTAAAGTCATACAGCAATGTGCTGCCACTGATCTCACTGCTGCCTGAACTGAGCGTTGCGTCGCCTACCAGGCTTAGTGTTCCAGACTCGCGGTCGTAGATCAATTCGCTGGCCTGGCCGGTTATCGCCTCGTCTTTTTCGCTGGATTCCCAATTGATGGTTGCCGGTTCGCCGCTAATGGTGGCACGGACCAGGCGATGATCCTGAAAATCAACAACGGCTTTTTGTCCTGATATCAGCGTTTCTTCGGTGCTTATCCGAACATCGCCGGTGAAAACCCAGGCGGCATTTTCAAACTCCAGTTCCGTAGCCTCCGCGCGGTTGGCGCTGACACTCATTTCGCCCTGCTTGATGGTGACCTCCGCAAAGACCAGGTGCCCGCTGTCACGATCATAGGTGGAAGAACTGGCTTGTAGATCGATAGCTTCCGGAGGCTCCTGGCTATTGCCCGTGGGCGCCAGCAAGACCAGCAGCAGTAATGGCAGGTATTTAGGGTTCAAAGCGCGCATTGACTGTCGATTGTAGCTCGACTGTGTGGGCCTTCAAGTCCGCGGTCATTCCGGTCGCGGACAGGCTATAGCCGTCCAGTTCGAAAATCACGTCCGCATCGGTGCTGGCGATGGACTTGACCGGGTCGAAAATCAGCACGCTGGTCTTGATCAGGCGCCTGGCATTTTCGCCTCTTTCGAGGGCCCGCACGTTTTTGCGCAACACAATCTTACGTCCTTCAGCCATAATTTCCCCTTCGTCTGCGCTCAGGTCCCAGCCCAGATCTTGCCCACTTCCCGGGTAGTTGATCCGGACCATACTCAGCCGAACCAGGTCGCTGTTTGGAAACTGCTCTATTCGCTCCGCCTGCAAGCGGTATAAGGGTTTTCCCCGTTGGTCTCTCTGTTCGAGTATAGCGTTAGTCAGGTAGTAACCAGCAACCACGCGATCCCGCGACTGTTCCGGTTTCTCGAATGCTGGGGTACGGGAGAAAAACTGGCGACTAAATGCCAATGCCCCAAGCAAAATAACGAAGATAATTATTCCCTTGAAGTTCACTGATGCTTACTTTCGCGAGCTTCACGGATCAGGTCGCAAGCCTCGCGTACCGCACCTTGTCCCCCATTGCCCTGGCTCTGCCATTTTGCGCAGGCAGACAGCAGCGGGTGTGCGTCGGCCACGCAAAGTGGCAAGGCGACCATATTCATGACCTCCAGGTCGGGAATATCGTCACCCATAAAAGCACACAGGTCGCTGCTCAGGCTTAATTCTTTTAGTAATTTATGCAAAGTGACTTGTTTGTCCCCGCATCCTTGAAAGACATATTCAACACCCAGTTCGTTCATGCGACGGGTGACCGCGGCTGACTGCCGCCCGGAAATGACAGCCACCTGGCAACCGGAAGCCAATAGTTTTCTAATGCCATAGCCGTCGCGAACGTGAAATGCCTTGGTCTCATCTCCATTCGCTGAAAAATAAAGTCGTCCGTCGGTTAAAACACCATCGACATCGAGGATTAACAACTCGATGGATGCGGCCAGTTTTTCGAGGTCAGCGCTCATCGGCCTACATGATGCCGGCGCGCAGCAGGTCATGGACATTCAGCGCACCGATCACCTTGTCGTTCTCATCGACCACGATTAGCGCCGTTATCTTATGGGTATCCATCAGGTGGACTGCTTCCGCGGCCAGCATGTCCGGGCGTATCGTCTTGCCATTCTTTGTCATGACCTGTTCAACAAGGGTCGTGTGAATATCGACCGCGTTGTCGAGGCTGCGTCTCAGGTCGCCATCGGTAAACACGCCCGTAAGTTTCCCATCCTGACCGACGATCGCAGTCATGCCCAGGCCCTTACGGCTCATTTCCAACAGGCCCTCGCTCAAAGGCGTGCCGACGAGAACTTTTGGTATCAAATCGCCGGTATGCATCAAATCGTCGACATGCAGCAACAAACGCCGGCCCAGGCTTCCACCCGGATGTGAACGCGCAAAGTCTTCTTCCGTAAAGCCCCTGGACTCCAGCAGCGCCACCGCCAGGGCATCACCCATCGCCAGGGTCGCCGTGGTGCTCGCGGTCGGCGCCAGTTGTAGCGGGCAGGCTTCTTCAGCAACACTGACATCGAGGTTAACTTCGGCGGTCTTTGCCAGCGTCGAGTCGGGATTACCGGTCATCGCGATCATCGGTACGCCAAGTCTCTTGATGAGAGGCAGGATAGTAATAATCTCTTTGGTCTCGCCCGAATTCGAAACGGCCAGCACCAGGTCTTCACCGGTGATCATGCCGAGATCGCCATGGCTGGCTTCACCGGAATGCACGAAGAACGCCGGGCTGCCGGTACTGGCCAGGGTCGCTGCGATCTTGCTGCCAATATGGCCGGACTTGCCCATTCCAGTCACCACGATTCGTCCGCGACAGTCCATGCAAAGCTGACAAGCTGTGGAAAACAAATCGTCGATCCGGTCGGCCAGCGCAGTCACGGCTTGTGCTTCGGTGATCAGCACCGCGCGGGCCAGCGATTGCACTTTTTTCTTGTCTATAGTTGGCATTTTTTTGTCCGAGTTGTCGTTTGCAACGGCCTAGCCTATCGCCCCGTTGATGACGAAAGCCTGGTAGGCAAGGAAGGATATCAACAACAAAAATCCTTCCGCCCTGAATACTCTGCCGCGACCACCAAAATTGTATGCGATGGCGAAAATAACCAGGGTCAGACCCACCATGACCGGTAAATGCAAGGTCAGCATACTGCGTGGGATATCGACCGGGGCGATGGTAGCGGCCACCCCGATCACGGCCAGCAGATTGAACATGTTCGAGCCGATAATGTTGCCAAATGCCAGGTCATGTTCTCCTTTCATCGCGGCGACGACAGAGACGGCAAGTTCCGGGAGGCTGGTGCCGATGGCAACCACAGTAAGCCCGATAATCATGTCCGAAACGCCCAGGGTATGGGCAAATTTGATCGCGCCCCAAACCAGCAGCTGCGCGCCGAACAGCAGAACCAGGAGGCCGAACAAAAACCAGCCTAGTGCTACCGGGGTGCTCATGTCCGAGCGAATCTCGGCCGCGTACTCGGCACCCATCGGGTCGCCGGCGGCCGATCGAAAACCGAGGCCGGCCATCCAATGCAGCAGCAGACCTAGCCCTAGCAACAGCACGAAGCCATCGGTGCGACTGATAAAATTGTCCAGAAACAGCATGACGGTAAGCAGGGTAACGGCCAATAAAGCCGGGATTTCCCTGCGCAGGGTTTCGGACCGGATATTCATCGGCCGGGCCAGAGCGGTTGCGCCGAGGACCAGACCGATATTGGCGATGTTGGAGCCGATTGCATTACCAATAGCGAGGCCGGGGTTATCTCGAAGAGAGGCTATTGCCGATACCAGGATTTCCGGTACCGAGGTGGCAAAGCCAACGATCGTCAGACCGATCAGCAAAGGGGACACGCCAAAATTCCGCGCCATAGCCCCAGCACCGAGCACAAAGCGGTCGGCTCCCCAGACCAGCAGCACGAATCCGGCTAATATGGCGATAACGAGGTTTAGCATTTAAAACGTCTATTTCATGCGCGAAAGCCAGCAATGATACACCGACACAGGTCAGGCAGGCACGAAAAATATGGCTTGGCCATTGGTACGCCTGCTTTTTTTTTCTATGAATAGATAAGCGCTTTCCTATAATATCCGCTTCCCCATGCCGATTGTTACAACCATCAGGGCTTGAAGATCGGCAGCTTTAAGTCAAAAAAAGAGTGTCATGCAGGCAAAACAAGTTGAAGAACTGATAATTGCCGGGCTTAGCAATGCCCGGGTTCAAGTTGAAAGTGGTGACGGCAGCCATTTCACGGCGCTGGTGATAGCGGCGGAATTCGATGGATTGGGTAAGATTCAAAGGCATCAGCTGGTCTATGGCACGCTTGGCGAACGGGTTGGCGGGGAGATACACGCGTTGTCAATCCGTGCCTTCAGCCCAGATGAATGGGAAGCGGCACAGGCGGGCTGAGATGGAGGCGTTGCTGATCAATGGTGGCAAGCGACTGGAAGGTGAAGTTCGTATCTCCGGCGCAAAAAATGCCGCCTTGCCAATACTCGCGGCCACGCTGCTGGCGGACGAACCCGTTCGGCTGAGAAATATCCCCCACCTGAACGATGTGACGACCACTATCGAATTGCTGGGACGCCTGGGTGTCAGCGTCACGATAGATGAAAAAATGTCTGTCGAGGTCGACTCGACCACAATCACGCAATTCGAGGCGCCTTACGACCTGGTCAAAACCATGCGCGCGTCGATCCTGGTTCTCGGACCATTGCTGGCACGTCATGGCAGGGCCGATGTGTCGTTGCCCGGTGGCTGCGCCATCGGATCAAGACCGGTCAACCTCCACGTCGAAGGCCTGCGGGCAATGGGTGCCGAGGTCGAGATCGACAATGGCTATATTCGTGCCCGTTCGGAACAACTAAAGGGTGCGCGACTGGTCCTGGAGACTGTGACTGTCACCGGTACGGAAAACCTGGTGATGGCGGCGACGCTGGCCGAGGGACAGACCGTCATCGAAAATGCTGCACGCGAGCCAGAGGTCGTGGATCTGATTGATTGTCTAAACCAGATGGGTGCCAGGATTGCCGGTGCCGGCACCGACACGTTGGTCATCGAAGGTGTCGAGCGTTTGCACGGTACCGATTATCGGGTACTGCCGGACCGGATCGAAGCGGGAACCTATCTGGTGGCCGGTGCGATTACCGGCGGTATTGTGCGGGTAAAGGATGTGCGGCCAGAGCACCTGGAGTCGATCCTCGCTAAATTGCGCGAGGCCGGTGCAACAGTAAACATAGGTGACGACTGGGTCGAAGTTGATATGCGGGATAGGGCGTTAAAAGCGGTCGGCCTGCGCACCGCGCCGTACCCGGCATTTCCAACCGATATGCAGGCGCAGTTTTCAGCGTTGAACGCGGTTGCCGAGGGAACCGGTACCATTACCGAGACCATTTTTGAAAATCGATTTATGCATGTGCTGGAGATGCAGCGCATGGGAGCGGACTTCCAGCTGGAGGTTCATACGGCGATTTCGCAGGGCGTGAAGAAATTAACCGGTGCGCCGGTCATGGCGACCGACCTGAGGGCGTCGGCGAGCCTGGTGCTTGCCGGTCTGGTTGCGGAGGGCGAGACCCGGGTGCAACGTATTTATCACATCGATCGCGGCTACGAACGCATCGAAGAAAAGTTACGCCTGATTGGCGCTGATATACGCAGGATTAACGATAGCCAATAACCGTCAATGGTATTGCCTGAGTCAGGGCAGAAGCGGTCGCTCCTCAATCCTGACCTGAATCTGGAAGCTGCGTCCGTCCCTGATCCCGTCAATCATAACCAGAGTTCCCGGGCTTAGCCCGGCGACCAGATTGAGTGCCTCACGTGACGCCGTAATTTCGGCGCCGTCTATATGAGTAAT
>JAPUHG010000154.1 GCA_027297845.1 Gammaproteobacteria bacterium
GCCGGCGTGTACCAGGCGTTTCTGCCGAGAGCACGGAAAATCTATCTGACCTGGATCGACGAAGATTTCGAAGGCGATACGTTTTTCCCCGAGCTCGATGAGCAGGAGTGGCACGAAGAAGCCCGCGAGGATCACCGGGCAGATGACAGGAATCCATACGATTATTCTTTTCGGGTATTGAGAAAAGTCGGTGGAGCGTAAAATCCGAGGCACCCAGCGGAAAACCGATATCCTGCGCTGCATTCGGCTTGTTATCTCGTTTTGTTTGTGCAATTAATCGTTGCGCTTCTTGCGCAAAATATTTAGCAGGTGAAAATACATGGCTCGATTGCCTCTTTCCTTTGCAATTGGAGCTGCGATAGCCACAGCCATCATCTGGATGATTGCGCAGTCGATTGGAAATGAGGCAAAGGACCTCGATCGGTCCACCGATTCAAGCATTGAATCGATGACGCTGACACGGGTTACACTAATTTCTGACGATCCCAACCCAATCGTCGATTGCACCGCGAAAATGGAAGGATTGACGAGGCTGCTGGAAGAGGCGCGATCCTGTGACGTTGATTCCGACTGCTCACTATTTACTCTTGGTTGTCCGTTTGGATGTTCCGGCGCCGTTCGCTCAACCGAGATACCCCGTATCGAAACAAAGTATCAAATTTATGCAATGCAATGCCCAATCTGCATGTATCGCTGTCGAAAGCCGGTTTTTGAACGGCACGCGGTTTGTGAGGAAAATCGATGTGTGGTCACCGCTGAGACGATTGAGACCTTAAGGGAGGAAACATTGAAACTGCTAAAGAATGCCGGTGGCTAAGAAGTTGACATTCTGGCAGCGCTGCAATGGCAAGCTGCACGCCTATCCTTCAGCATGCATGATATCCATAGCCGTTGACTCTCGGCCGCCCAGTTGCCATGGTATTGGCTGAATGTAGTTATGCCAGCCCATCATCGGACATTGTCCGGGTGGACTGGTAGAGGGCACCACACTGGGGGGGGTCATGATCCGGGCTATCTTTTTGTCACTTTTTGCAGTGCTGGTTGCTACAACCAGTATTGCCGATGCCAGCACGGTCGAGGATTTTTTCCGTAACCGGGAAATCAGCAACGTACAGTTGTCGCCTGACGGCGAGTACCTGACCGCGCTTGTCAGAACAGAAAAAAACCCGGGTGGCACAAATCTAATGGTGATGAATCTCGCCACCGGGAAATCGGAGGCGATTACCGGGTATGACGTTGCAGACATTGTTTGGTACTACTGGGCTGGCAAAAATCGAATCGTATTCATGCTTGCGCGTGATGACGATGATCAATTCCGACAGTCGTTCGTAGTAGGCATATTCAGTATCAGCCCCGACGGGAAGAAATTCAGGCATTTGTACGGGACAGGGCTTGCCGCAATCAAATACCAGCTGGAGGAACTTGACAGCTTGCCAAACGACGATAATCACATCCTCGTTCAACGGCGAGGAAAAGACCGTATGTTTCCCAATGTTTATCGATTGAATATAAAGAACGGAAAACTAAAAAAGATAACTCAAAACGAAAATGATGTGTTGAGTTGGATCGCGGATAACAATGGAGTTGTTCGTGTGGGTATATCGTCCGGATCTGACACCGAAGACCTGAATTATGAGCTTGTCTACAGATCCGATAGCAAAAGTTCCTGGAAGAGACTGTTCGAATTCTATGGCGAAACATTTATGGTCTTTGGCTTCGATGAAACGAACAGCAGATTGTTTGTTGCTGCGCGCTTGGCTGGTGGTCGCTACAAACTCTATGCGATGGATCCCGAGACAGGCCAACTGGGTGAGCCAATCCTTGAAGATCCCGTGTACGACATTTACTACGAGTATTCAAACACGCCCCACCTGGTGACCACGGACGAAGGCAAGCCTGTCTATTTCGAATATATGCGGGATAGGCCCAGGCGGATTTTCTTCGATGCGAATTGGCAAATGCGGCAAAAAACTATCGATAAGGCATTGCCCGACACGGAAAATCGCATGGTTAGTTGGGACCGCGACGAAAAACGATTCCTGATTTTTTCGTACAGCGATCGCGACGAAGGGTCTTACTATTTGTATGACGAAAAAGAAAAGAGCGTCAGGTTTCTGATTGCGATCTCACCTTGGCTGGACAGCGAAAATCTTGCCAATACCGAACCATTCGAATATGAAGCACGGGATGGTCTGAAACTATACGGAAATATTACCAGAAAGACTGATATCCCGGATGAACCGGCTCCCACGATCATAATGCCGCATGGCGGCCCTTATGGAGTCAGGGATCAATGGGGATTTGATAAGGAAGTCCAGTACCTGGCCAGTTTGGGATACACAGTGATCCAACCCAACTTCCGTGGATCTGGAGGCTATGGATATAAAGTCAGAATTTCCGGTTATCGCCAATTGGGACTACAAATGCAGGATGACGTGACGGATGTGACCCATTGGGCGATCGAAAATGGTATCGCGGATCCGCAGCGCATTTGTATATATGGAGTCGGTTTTGGTGCTTATGCCGCGCTGATGGGAGTGGCGAAGAAACCAGGCCTGTACGCTTGTGCTATTGGCAGTGCAGGCGTCTACGATTTGGAATTGGTGGCTCGAAAATATTCTCAGACCGGCGGGAGAAAGGGCTTTGGTCAGTTTAAAGCGTGGGGTGACGAAGTATTTGGCAATTTTAAGAAACATGCTGAGCGTTTGAGGGCCACATCACCTGTCACCTTGGTTCCACAAATCCAGGCGCCCGTACTCATTATTCATGGGTTAGAAGGCTCGTGGAACTCAATCCATAGCGACATAATGATAACCGGGCAGTTAAAACGGCACGACAAGAGATACCAGCACCTGGAACTCCAGTATGGAGGAGTAGGTTTTCTGACTGAGCAAAACGAAATCGATCGCTATACTGTAATTGGTGAATTCCTTGGCGCCTATCTTGATGACGAGCATTGATCTGCCTGGTTGGTAACAAAAAAGATAACTAGACTAATCCCTCACTCAATAGGCTCGAGTTTCTCCGAGACAAGCTTGCCGGCATGCTCGAAATCGACTTCGTCTAACGATTTCTTGCCGGCGGTAAGCGCCCGCAGGATCTCGAACTGAATCTCGCCGCGCTCCTGGGCCTTGGAATAGGGGATTTCGTGATGGAACATAACCATCGAGTAACGCGGTATAAACAGTTCCGGAAATTTGTTCTCCAGTTCGAACGCCAGTTTTTTCTGCAACAGGAAAATCGGGTCCGTGACGCTGTCGCGCATCTCCAGATAATTTTCCAGCGCCATATCGGCGATCGCATCGCAATTGGGTTTGCGCTGCTCGCTAAAACTGGCGAACGCAGTGCTCCAGTTGTCGCCGCACTGATCCAGTATGCGATCGAGTTCGAGACAGTCTTCGAAAGCGCAGTTCATGCCCTGGCCATGGAATGGCACCACGGCGTGCGCGGCATCGCCGAGCAGCAGAATCTTGTCCTTGTAGTGGTACGGATAGCTTCGAATCGTGCCGAGTTCGCCGGCGGGGTTGGCGAAAAAATCTTTTTCGAGGTCTGGCAACAAAGGAATAACGCTTGGGAACTGCGACTGAAAAAAGAACCTGACTTCCTCTGGTCCGTCGAGCTCGACGAAGCTGATCGGTCCTTCGCTTGGCAAAAACAGCGTCACGGTAAAATCACCACCGGGGTTGGGCAATGCGATCAGCATGAACCCGCCACGCGGCCAGATATGCAACGAATTCCCATCGATCCGGTGTTTGCCATTCTCATCCGCTGATATGCGAAGCTCCTTGTAGGCGTGTGGCAGTATTTCCTCGCGCGAATCGTAGCCGGAGTAATCCGACATCGTGCGTCGGACGACGGAACCGCCACCATCGGTAGCCATCACCCGCTCGGCAGTTATCCGCACGATGTCGTTGTCTTCTGATCGTTTGAATTCCATTTCGCAGCTCTCGGGGCTGAGCGAACACAAGCGGTGATCGAAATGAAATTCGACGCCATGTTCCTGTTCGGCCAGGTCCATCAGCCGCTTGTTCAGTTCGCCGCGCGAAACAGAGTAAATGACTTCGCCTTCTTTTTGTCCATACGGTTGCAGGTGCTGGCTGCCATCGTGCTCGTGGATCATTCGCCCGCGCATCGTGATCAACTGGTCTTCAATGACCGATAGCGCACCGGCCTCGCGCAGCGCGTTGATGCCACGCTCGGCGAGAGCCAGATTGATGGAGCGGCCCGCCGGTATATCGCTTTTGCGCATATCGGCGCGCAGTTCATAAACCGACACCTTGTGGCCCCGCTTTGCCATGTAGATCGAGAGCAACGGACCCGCGAGTCCTGCGCCGACGATGACCAGTTCCTTTTGATCACTCATTCAAGGCACTCCCCAAGGCGTTCAACGAAACACCAGACATCTGCGTGGCTATTGTAAAGAGGTACCGGCGCGGCGCGAATCACATCCGGTTCCCGCCAGTCGCAAATTACGTCCCTGGCGGTCAACGCATCGAAAACTTCGCGGCGGCTCTCGCGATCGCCGTGTTGTCCGGTCAGACGGATGGAAAGCTGGCAGCCCCTTTTGACCGGCTCCTCCGGGGTCAGAATTTCGAGTTTGTCACCGAGTCTTTCCAGTAACAGTGTTTCCATCAACGCAGTCAGCGAGAGAGATTTCTCGCGCAACCGTTCCATGCCGGCTGTATGAAATATTTCCAATGAGGCGAGCACCGGCGCCAGCGCCAGGATCGGCGGGTTTGATATTTGCCAGCCCTCCGCGCCGGGCATCGGTTTGAATTCGGGTCCCATCTCGAAACGCGATTCCTGGTCATGACCCCACCAGCCGGCAAAACGGGGCAACTGCCGGTCCTGGCCGTGTCGTTCATGGACAAAACAGCCGGCGACCGAACCCGGTCCGCTATTGAGAAACTTGTAGCTGCACCAGGCCGCGAAATCGACGCCCCAGTCGTGTAAACGCAGCGGAATATTGCCCGCCGTATGGGCCAGGTCGAAAGCGGCCAGGCAACCCTTGTTGTGCGCCGCTTCGGTTATTGTGGCCATGTCGAAAACCTGGCCGGTGTAATACTGCACACCGGGGAGCATGATCAGCGCGATCTGCTTTCCCTGTTCATCGATGATGCGCAGCAGGTCTTCATCGCGAATGGTGTTCTCGCCATCACGAGGTGCGATTTCGAGCAAGTCGGTCGCCGGGTCCAGACCGTGAAAAAGGACCTGCGACTCCGCGGCGTAACGATCGGAGGGGAAAGCGCCTTTTTCGATCAACAACTTGCGGCGTTCGCCCTGCGGCCGGTAAAAACTGACCATCATCAAGTGCAGGTTGACGGTCAGGCTGTTCATGTTGACCACTTCGGATGGTAATGCGCCGACCAGTTCGGCCGTGTGCTCGGTCAGGAAGCGGTGATAGGGCATCCACGGGTGCCGTGAACGGAAATGACCCTCGACGCCCAGCCTTTGCCAGTCATCCAGTTCGTCGGCGACAATTTGTGTCGTGGTCTTTGGCTGCAGACCCAGCGAATGTCCGCAGAAATAAATCTGTGGCTTGCCGTCTTTGCCCGGCGGCAGATGGAACTGGTCGCGAAACGAAGCCAGCGGATCGCCGGCATCCAGTTTTCTTGCATCATCGAGAGTGAAAGACTGCTTGCTCATTCGTGTCAGCGGCCTGGGTTATTGTTCTTCGAGTGAATAAAGCCGGGGCCTGCTCGGTGCGGCATCCGCAACGAAGGGCGGCACCTGCAGATTGAGCAAATAAAAACCATCGGCGATATCGTCACCGGCGTATATCATTTCGGTAATCGTTCGATCCGGGAAACGCGCCGATTCGAGATCGCGCGAATCCGCGTCCATGCCCCAGAAAATTCGGTGTGCCGCCAGCCGGCCCTGATCGTGGCTGCGATCGACCGATGGCAGATCCGTCAGCAAATGCTCGTAACGCTCGGCGATCCAGGCCATGGCCTCACTGCTAAAGTAGGGCGCAACTTCGGCCGCGTGATCTTGGGTCTTTTTGTCTTGCGGGTTGGGCAGGGTGCGTACGATCAGTGCGTCGGCTTCGTTGGAAAAACCGGTCATTGCTTTGATGAGTTGCGCCGCCGTGATCACGCGATCGCCGTCGCTTGCCGTTTCCGTGACAACGCTGACCAGCATCGCCGTCATCAGGCTGTCTTTGAGGCAGTCATGAAGCGAAACGCGCTGATCGGTGATGTGACCGACACATTCCGTGTGCGTGCCGTTGCAGTGGGGCACCAGGACGATTTCCTCGCAATTGCAGCTTCCGCCCGCGCGGGTATCGCCAACAAAACCATCGGACTCAAATGGATGAGAGGTAGCAATAGCCGCGCCGAAATGGCTGGGTTGCGGTCCGCTAAACTGCAACGGAATTGCGATATCGACTGGTTGCTGCAGATCGGCCCTGAAGCGCTGGCCGGAACTGTCAAAAAAAACCTCCTTCACCGTGGTTTTCCCGCAGGTCTCAGGAACTGTTTCTTTTCGAGGTTCAACCAGCTCAGCGCGCTGCCATGCAACAGCCGGGCCGTGGTTTTTTCGTCGAGATTCATCGATTCGATCATTTTGCCGGGGACATGTTCGCCAAGCGGGAAAGGGTAATCGCTACCCAGCGCAATTTGCTCGGCGCCCATGAGTTTGATCATGTAAAGCAACATGTCCGGGTCGTGTACCAGGGAATCGATATAAAACCGATCGATGTAGGAGCGTGGATTGATGTCGTTATCGACGGCGACCAGGTCCGGTCGTACATTGAAGCCATGCTCGATGCGGCCTAGCGTGGCCGGGAAAGCGCCGCCGCCATGGGCAAAGGCGACTCGCAGCCGGGGCAGTCTTTCGAAAACGCCGCCAAAAATCATCGAGCAAATGGAAAGCGATGTTTCCGCCGGCATGCCGACCAGCCAGGGCAGCCAGTACTTGGACATGCGGTCCCGACCGAGCATCTCCCAGGGGTGGACGAATATCGCGGCGCCAATATCCTGCGCCGCCTCGAAAATCGGGAAGAGTCTCGGGTCATCGAGATTCCAGCCATTGATATGGGTGCCGATCTCGATCCCGGCCAGCCCCAGTTCCTTTACGCAACGCTCCATTTCTCCAATCGCCAGGTCGCTACTTTGCATCGGCACCGTACCCAGGCCGATGAATCGAGTCGGGTTTTCGGCGACCACGCCGGCAATATGCTCGTTCAACAGGCGGGACAGGTCGAGCGTGTCTTTTGGTCTCGCCCAGTAGCTAAACATGACCGGAACGGTAGACAGAACCTGCACATTGACGCCGTGATCGTCGCACTCGGACAGCCGTTCCTTCGAACTCCAGCAGTTCGACTCGATTTCGCGAAACGGTTTGCCTTCCAGCAGCATGCGTGCGCAACCGGGGCCGTGATGTTCGAGCTGCACGAAACCGCCATAGCCATACCGCTCTTTCAGGTCGGGCCAGTTCTCCGGAAGGACGTGCGTGTGTATATCGATTTTGAGCATGGTCGCCGGGCCGGTCAGGGTTTCTGCATGACCGTGCCGCACTCGCTACAAGTACAGTTTGCTTCGTTCGACCAGAAACGATCAAAAACGGGCGTGAGCTGTGTTTCGATATTGTCCAGGTGAAAATATTCTTCGTAAATCTTGTGGTTGCAGTTCTCGCAAAACCACATGAAGCCGTCTTTCTCGTCCTCGTGGCGCCGGCGTTCGATGACCAGGCCGACCGTGTCGGCAAAGCGCTGTGGCGAATGCGGCATGCGTGCAGGCAACAGGAAAATTTCGCCCTCGCGAATCGGGATATCCACGGGTTTCCCATCCTGCATGGTCTTTAGCAACATGTCGCCTTCGAGCTGATAGAAGAATTCCTCGCCTTCGTCGTAGTGGTAATCCTTACGGCTGTTCGGTCCGCCGACGACCATGATGATGAATTCGCTATCCGTGTACACCTGTTTGTTGCAAACCGGTGGTTTCAGAACATCGCGATGCTCGTCTATCCATTGCTTGAAATTGAAGGCAGAAAGCTGGCTCATGCGGGGTCTCCGTCGTTACCCATGGTGGCAATACATTTTAATTCAATGGCGATGGGTGTGGGCAGGCTGCTGACTTCAACGGTCGTGCGGCTGGGCTGGTTGTCGCTGAAATACTCGGCATAAATTTCGTTGAAGGTTTTGAAATCCTGTTTCATGTTGGTCAGAAATACCGTCACATCCACCAGTTGGTCCCAGCCGGAGCCCGCAGCTTCGAGGACGTTACGAACATTGGCAAAAACCGCGTGACACTCGGCAGCGATGTCGTATTCAAGGATTTCACCATTATCACCGAGTACCAGGCCCGGTATTTCGTCGGTTTCCGGGCTGCGCGGCCCGAGACCGGATAAATACAATAGCCCACCCACTTTGCGCGCATGCGGGTAGGCCCCGACCGGTTTTGGCGCGCCCCTGGCTTTTACAACGTCACTCATGTTTTTCCCTCTGGCCCGCCCGCCTAGCAGGTTGTTGAAAAACCCTCATGCGGCACAATCCGGCGTTAAAAATTAGCTCACAATGCTCTTGTACTGGCGAGTACACTCCGCATGCTCGCCAATTTTTGCCTTATCTTGCACTCGCCTGAGACTTTTTCAACAGCCTGCTAGCGATACTTGATGCAGACGTTACGTGGCTCGGTAAAAAAGCGCATCGCTTCCATTCCGCCCTCGCGCCCGACCCCGGAGCTCTTGAGCCCGCCCATCGGCGTGCGCAGATCACGCAACATCCAGGTATTAACCCAGATCAACCCGGCCTGCAGTTGCTCCGCCAGGCGATGACAACGACTGACATCGCTGCTCCAGACCGATGCCGCCAGGCCATAGCGCGTGCCATTGGCAATGGCGAGCGCCTGTTCTTCATCCGCGAAGGGAATCAGGCTGACCACAGGCCCGAAAATTTCATCCTGGTTGCAGGCGCTGTCCGCAGCCAGGCCGTCGATCACGGTCGGCTCGACGAACCAGCCCTCACTGCACCGATCCGCTTCCGGTTTGCTCGCACCACCGCCGGTCAGGATGTTGCCACCCGCCTGGCGGGCTTGTTCAATGCAATCGAGAATCTTGTCGCGGTGGGGCAGCGAGACGATCGCACCTTGTTCGGTTTCTTCGTTTAGCGGATCGCCAATTTTGAGCGTCGCAACACGCGCTACAAACTCGTCGCGGAATTTCTCATAGATCGATGCTTCGACCAGTACCCGGGATCCACACAGGCAAATCTGTCCCTGGTTACTGTAACCCGCACGGACCACGCCATTCATCATCGATTCCCAGTCGGCGTCGGCGAAAACGATACTGGGGTTCTTGCCACCCAGTTCCAGCGACAATTTTTTAAACTCGGGAGCCGCCGTACGAGCGATGGATGCTCCGGTTGCCGAACCGCCGGTAAAGGAAATCGCGTTGATGGCGGGGTGTTCGACGATGGCCTGGCCGATGCCGGGGCCCTTGCCGTGGATGATATTCAGCACCCCCGGTGGCAGGCCGGCTTCCTGGCACAGGCGGCTGAACAGCCACGCCGTGACCGGGGTAATCTCTGACGGCTTGGCGATCACGCAGTTACCGGCCGCGAGTGCCGGTGCGATTTTCCAGGTCAGCAAATACAACGGCAGGTTCCATGGAGAAATACAGGCAACGACGCCTAGCGGCATGCGCAACGTGTAATTGATAGCGCCCGCTTCCATGTGGTGCGATTCGCTGGCGAACTGGCTGGCCGCATCGGCAAAAAAATGCAAATTTCTTGCGGCCCTGGGGATATCGACCTTACGGGTCACTGCTATCGGCTTGCCGGTGTCGATCGACTCAGCCAACGCCAGTGGCTCGCTCATGGCCTCAATTTTTTGGGCCAGGCGGCGGAGCATCCGGCCCCTTTCTTCTGCCGGCGTCTGGCTCCACGCGGGGAATGCAGCACCTGCGGCGGCGACCGCCAACTCGAGATCCTCTACCCCGGAATCGCTGAGTTGCCCATAAGCCGTCGCGGTTGCGGGCTCCATGACATCCAGCCAGTTGTCGGTGGCCGGGGCACGCAGTTCGCCATCGATGTAGTTGAGAATTTTTTCCATCGGGATTCGCCGGCCCTGTTACAGGCAATCCGTCCGTCCGCCATCGACCGGCAGATTGATGCCGTTGATGTAGGCGGCAGCCGGCGAGGCCAGGAAGGCGATGGCGTTTGCAGTTTCGCCAGGCTCGGCAAAGCGCGCCATCGGGACCTGGGCGAGGGCGGCGTCACGCACTTGTTCGAAACTGGCGCCCGATTTCTCGGCCCGGCCCTGGAAAAGTTCGTCGAGCCTGTCGGTTGCGGTAAAGCCGGGCAATACGTTGTTGACGGTGATGCCTTCGGGTCCGAGTTCCGCCGCCAGAGTTTTCGCCCAGTTTGCGACGGCGCCACGGATCGTATTGGAGACGCCAAGCCCCTTGATAGGCTGTTTGACCGAGGTCGAGATGATATTGACGATTCGCCCGTAGCCGGCCGCCCGCATACCGGGCAGGGCGAGCCGCAAAATCGTCTGCGCCGCCACCAGGTGCTGGCGAAAAGCCTGCTCGAAAGCCTCGTTGTCGGCGAGGTGCGCGGGGCCGGCCGGCGGCCCGCCGGAGTTGTTGATCACGATCTGCACCGGTTGTTTTTGCATTTCCGCTTGCAGCGTTTTTGCCAAAATATCGGCATCACCCATATAGGCTGCCAGGCAACGGTGTGACTGTTGATCGCCTGATGGCAAGGAATCGCGTGCCGCCTCCAGGGCTTTTGCATCGCGTGCCAGCAACAGGACATTGCAGCCCAGCCTGGCCAGCTCCTGCGCGGTGGCGAGGCCAATTCCTTTGCTCGCGCCGCACACCAGGGCGTATTTTCCGTGTAAGTCGAGGTTCATGGTCTGGTTCCGCCGGCCATTCGGCCTGTTATGTTCTGTCGGCAAAGTATCGGGTTTGCCTGGCGATGGTCAAGAGCCCATTTAGCCGGGCGCCTGGTAGGCCGGGCATTGTACGCTGATCGGGGGAGCAGGCCGATCCAGGCGTATGGCGCTGAGTTGGCCGCCCCAGACACAGCCGCTGTCCAGGCACTGCGCGCCGTCTTCTTCGAACAGGCCCAGTGTCGACCAGTGACCGAACACGATTCGCGAACCACGGCTGGCCCGGCCAGGGACCCGGAACCAGGGCAGAGTCGATTCGGAAATACCCTCCGGCGCCTCCTTGTGGTCCAGTAACAGCCGACCGTGCGGGTCGCAATAGCGCAGCCGGGTCAGGCAATTGACGATGAAGCGTATGCGCTCGTGGCCGTCGAGTGTGGAATCCCAACGGTCGGGCTGGTCGCTGTACATCTGCTGGAAAAACTCGCGGTAATCCGCGCCGCGCAGCACGGTCTCGGCCTCGCCGGCGAGTTGCAACGCCAATTCGATACTCCATTGCGGCGGCAGGCCCGCATGAATCAACAATATATCGTTTTCGTAGTGAGCCATCGGTCGGTTTCTCAGCCAGTGCAGCAAAGGCCCCGCATCTTCGGCATCCAGGATTTCCTGCAAGCCCGGCTCCATGGGCTTGCTGTTTTTTGTCGGGACCGCGTTTTCCGCTATTGCCAGGAAGTGCAGATCGTGATTCCCGAGTACGCTGACCGCGGAATCACCCAATGAGCGGACGTAGCGCAGACAGCGCAGCGATTCCGGTCCGCGGCTGATCAGGTCACCGCTAAACCAGAGGCGGTCGGTCGTGGGGTCGAAAGCAATTTGCTCCAGCAGACGTTGCAGGTCCTGGTAACAGCCTTGCAGATCGCCGATGGCATAGACCGCCATCAGGGACGGCTTCCGAAGAGCGGACGATGGTTGCTAATCTTTCTTGTCCAGCCTGACCGCCAGCACATCGCAAGACGCTGCGTGCAGCACCGTGTCCTCGGTGAAGTTGACCATGATGGCCAGTCCATGGCGCTCGCGGCAGCCGAGTACGATCAGGTCGCATTCCTGGTCCCGGGCAATCCGGATGACCTCGGCTTTGATGTTACCGACTTCGACAAAACGTGGCTCATCACTCAGCCCCAGGCTGGTAGCCAAGGCCTCGAACCGGGTTTTCGCGGAGTTGACCAGCTCGTCTTCAATCTGGACTGCAGGCAAAAGCGCCTCGCCCATCGGTTCGACCGGGACGTATTCGACGACATGAACCAGGCAAATCTTTGCCTGATAACGATTCGCCACATCGACGGCGCGCTTGCCAACTACCTCGCTATCGTCGGACAGATCGACTGCCAGCAGAATTTTCTTGTAATCGCTCATGGTCACACCTCGTCCGTAGCTGAATAACCAGCTTTGTTTGCTATTCGAGCCACCCAATATTATAGAACACAGGAAGTCGCCGAATTGACTGGACCCGCATATTCTACCAAGGATCGCGGCTCTGGCTGGTTCTCGGACGTCTGAGCTTGGTATTCACTCAACCCATAGCTACCGCTATGGGTTTGGCTCCAGACCTGCCCTCAGCAGCCCGAGCCCTTACCCATAATCCGCGATCCTTGGTGGAATATGCGGGTTAACTCAAAGCTGCCAGGGTGGCGAATTGGGCTGGAGACAGATTTTCCGGCCGCAGACCGGGGTCGATCCCGAGGTCGGCGATCTGTTCCACAGACACCATCCCCTTGAGCGCGTTGCGCAAGGTTTTCCGGCGCGCGCTGAACGCCTGGGTAACCAGCTGCCGGAAGCGCGCGGGGTCGGGAATCTCGAATGGCGCTTGTGGCCACGGGGTCAGCGAGCAAAACGCCGATTCGACCTTCGGTGGCGGTTTGAATGCACCGGCGCCGATGGTGAACAGTTTCTCGACTTTTACCGAGGCCGCCAGCATCACGGTCAGCCGGCCATAGCGTTTGTTGCCGGGCGCAGCCGCCATGCGCTCGACTACCTCTTTTTGCAACATGAAATACATCGCGGAAATACAGCCAATTTGCTCGATCAGACGAAACATCAGTGGCGTGGAAACGTTATACGGGAGATTGCCGACGATTTTCAGTTTGCGGTTGGCCTGCTGTCGCTGGCAAAAATCGAACTTCAGAGCATCGGCCTGGTGGATCAGCAACTCACCCTGCCCGGCGGCTTTCTCCCTGAGCAACGGCACCAGGTCGCGATCCAGCTCCACGGCTTCCAGCGTGCCATGTTTTTTTAGCAACGGCAGGGTGATCGCACCCTGGCCCGGGCCAATCTCGATGATCGTATCGCCCGGCTGCGGATCGATCGCGCGAACGATCCGATTGATGACGGCAGGGTCATGGAGAAAATGCTGGCCGAAACGTTTGCGAGGGTGATGGGTCATGTCAGCCTTGATTATCAGTAATCCGATTTGTCGCCAACTCAATCGCCAGTCCTATCGCCGCCTGCAGGCTGCCGCTGCTGGCTTTGCCGGTTCCAGCCAGATCCAGCGCGGTGCCATGATCCACCGAGGTACGGATCAGCGGCAATCCCAGCGTGATATTGACCGCCTTGCCGAAACCGGCGTGTTTTAGTACCGGCAATCCCTGGTCGTGATACATCGCCATGACCGCATCGCATTGTTCCAGGTTTTGTTGCGTGAACACGGTGTCCGCGGGTAGCGGGCCGCGGATGGCCAGTCCTTCTTCGTGCAGACGCTCGATCACCGGCGCGATGATCTCGTTGTCTTCGCTCCCTAAGTAACCGCCTTCGCCGGCATGCGGGTTCAGACCGCAGACCAGCACCCGCGGATTCTCGATGCCGAACAGCTTTTGCAACTCGCGGTGCAGTACGCGCAGGCTGTACTCCAGTTTTTCAGCGGTGATCGCATCGGCGACT
>JAPUHG010000155.1 GCA_027297845.1 Gammaproteobacteria bacterium
TTCGATCGCCTTGGCGCAACCGATGAGCAACTCGATTTTCCGGTCATTTACGCGTCCGCCCTCAATGGTTACGCGTCACTGGAGTCGACGGTACACCAGGGTGACATGACTCCATTGTTTGCGGCCATAGTCGAGCATGTATCTCCGCCACAGGTAGACCGCGAAGGCACGCTGCAGCTGCAGGTCTCCAGTCTCGATTATGACCCTTACGTGGGTGTCCTGGGGATCGGCCGGGTGCAGCGGGGCAGTGTCCATAGCAACTCTGCCGTTTGTGTAGTGGCTCCGGATGGCACGGTTCGCAAGGCCCGGATTCTCGAATTGCACGCCTTCCATGGTCTCGAGAGGGAGAAGATTCAGCGTGCCGACGCCGGCAACATCGTGGTTTTTAGTGGCATTGACAGACTCGATATCTCCGACACCGTGTGTACCGTCGATCACCCCGATCCGCTCCCCCCGCTGGCGATCGATGAACCAACCATTAGCATGACCTTCCAGGTCAACAAGTCACCTTTCGCCGGGCAGGAAGGTAAATTTCTGACCAGCCGGCAGATTGGTGAGCGGCTCGATCAGGAGCTTAAACACAATGTGGCGTTGCGTGTTGAGAGCACCGACGACCCCGACAAATTTCGTGTATCCGGCCGCGGTGAGCTGCACTTGTCGATACTCATTGAAACCATGCGCCGGGAAGGTTACGAACTGGCCGTATCGCGACCGGAGGTCATCGTCCACGAAAAAGACGGCGTCATGCTTGAGCCCTGGGAAAACCTCACCGTCGATTTCGAAGAGGCCTACCAGGGGGCGGTCATGACTCGCCTCGCAGATCGCAAAGGTGAGCTCCTTAATATGAACCCGGATGGGAAAGGGCGGGTACGTCTTGATTACCGTATCCCGACCCGTGGCCTGATTGGCTTCCGAACCGATTACCTGACCGCGACATCGGGAACAGGGCTCATTTACCATGTTTTCGATAAGTATGACCGTCAGGTGCCGGGGGCGATCGGGCAACGTAACAACGGCGTGCTGGTCTCGATGGTTGCCGGCAAGGCGTTGGCCTATTCGCTGTTCAATCTTCAGGAACGCGGCAACCTGTTTTTAGCACACGGTGCCGCGGTTTACGAAGGCATGATTGTCGGTATCCACAGTCGCGGCAACGACCTGATCGTAAACCCGACCAAGGCCAAGCAATTAACCAACATTCGCGCGGCCGGAAGTGACGAGAATATCGTGCTTACTCCACCGATTCGCTACTCACTGGAACAGGCACTGGAGTTCATCGATGATGATGAATTACTCGAAGTGACACCAAAAAATATACGGTTGCGAAAAAAATTACTGAAAGAGGTCGATCGCAAACGCGCTTCCAGAACAACAGCTAAGCAGATTTGACAGCAATCAGGCAAAATCGCAAAGTGAGTTAACCCGGAGTTACAATCGAGCGTATTGATGTTTCATCGAATACTCATCGCGCTGATTCGAATCATCGCCAACACATTCTTTCGCCGGATCGATGTCGTCGGTATTGAGAATGTACCCGCCGATGGCCCGGTAATTTTCGCCGGCAATCACCCGAACGCCCTGATGGATGGATTCCTGTTGATCGCAAAGTGTGGTCGCTGGCCACTGCACTTCATGGTAAGCGCCAAACTCTGGGAGTATCGATTGCTCGCGCCAGCGCTAAATGCGACCGGTGCCGTGCCCGTTTACCGGCGTGAGGATCACGATGGTGAAATCGATAATCAGAGTGCTTTTGAAAAGCTTTACGAGGTTATCGAGTCCGGTAAGTGCATGGGTATTTTTCCGGAGGGTATCAGCCACGCCGAGTCCCAGTTGGTCAAGCTAAAAACCGGCACGGCGCGTATCGCACTGTCGGTGACGGCGCGTGGCAAAGCGAGCGTCAAAATAATTCCCTGCGGACTGAATTATATTAATCGCCATCGCTTCAGGAGCCAGGTGCTTATCGAGTTTGGTGCGCCGATCGTCATCGACGATCAGTGGGTACAGGACTACCGGCAGGATGAGCAGGGCACGGTCAGGAAATTGACCGAGCATCTTTCTGAAGCATTATCAAGCGTCACTCTCAACGCACCCGACTGGCGTACCTTGCGTTTCATACAAACGGGCAGGCGCTTGTACAAACCGGCATCTGCAGATCTTTCTCCGGGCGAGTACGTCGAGCTGAATCGCCGTTTCGTCGATGGCTATCTGCGGGCGATAGACGATCCGGAGATGCAGGCGTTTCGCGACGATGTGGAAAACTACCAGGCACGGCTGGATATGCTGGGCCTGAAAGACTACCAGTTGCGCAAGGAAGTAACGCTGGGCTGGGCGTTTCGTAAAGTTTTTTTCCGAAGTCTGAATATGCTGGCATTGTTGCCGCTTGCGATACCAGGCGCGCTTTTGCATCTGCCGGTCGGCTGGATAGCGGCGACGGTCGGTGAAAAGTTCAGCTATGAAATGGACGATATAGCGACCTTGAAGGTTTTTTCGACGATTCTGCTGTTGCCGCTCTTGTATTTAGTCATCGCGATAGTCGTCGGCATCAACTTTGGATTCTGGTGGGCGATTGTTGCGGTAATGGCGCTGTTGTTCAGCTCCATTGCGTCCGTACGCTTGATAGAGGCGGAGGTGGGCCTGTTGGTATCGCTGCTCTCGGTACTGCGATTGACCCGCCTCGGAAGCGAAATCGATGATCTGCGAGCGACTCGCGCCATCCTGGTCAGCAAAATAAGAGCGCTGACGGATCGCCTGGCCGATCCGGAATTGCAACGGCTGTTTACGGACAAGGATTTCAGTCAACCGGAAAACGAACAATCCGATTAAGAAATCGGCGCTACCCGAGCGCGACATCGCCGCTCGGCGATACGACATAATCGTTAAACCGCCATCTGACGAGAAAACTTCCTGTCTCGTCCGGGTTCTCGTGAACCTCGATTTCCTGCGGATTGACACGATTTCGCAGGCGATCGCTCAATAAGTCGGCGATGCTCGGTTTCTCGGCTGCATATACGATATTCATAACGGTCTCCTTCCTGGTTCGGTCCTGATGTTCGCTTGCAGTATGTCGCCCAGCCGCTTAACCGAGCCTGTCACGAAAGTGAACGATTGCTGAAACAGAGTTACGGTAGAATCCTCCTCGTATCGGGGGGGCATGCAGAATTAAACAAGAGCGAGAGCAGATGAAAATATGGGTAGACGCAGACGCGTGCCCGGTGGTGATAAAGGAAATTCTGTTCAGGGCGGCTGAACGAACCGCCATTGAGTTGATCCTGGTTGCGAACCAGGTTTTGCACACGCCACCATCCCGCCATATCAAAACACTTCAGGTACCCCGTGGGTTTAACGTGGCTGACGATGAAATAGTGAAAAGGATAAGTGCCGGTGACCTGGTGATTACGAGCGATATACCCCTGGCGGCGGAGGTAATCGAAAAGGGTGGTCAGGCGCTCAGTCCGCGAGGTGAGTTGCATACGACTGAGAATATTGGAGCGCGTCTGAATATGAGAGATTTCATGGACACCTTGCGAGCCAGCGGTGTCGATACAGGCGGGCCATCTGCCTTTGGTCAAAAAGATCGCCAGACCTTTGCCAATAATCTGGACAAGTTACTTACCACGTACGAGAAAGGCGCATAGGTTTTTTATGAAATTCAAGGGCACCGGGAAAAACCCGACCCCTTTCCTGTTCCTGAGTTTGTTAATCTACCCCGCACCCGGCGAGTTCGACTGGAGCACTCAATATGGCAGGCCGCGAAACAAGGTTCGAAGATACCTGTGAAATAACGGGTATAAAAAACGATATTTCTGTACTTGGTGAGATTCTCACGTTCAGAGAAAAAGACATCATAATCGCCACGATCAATCGCTCCGCAAAAGTGACTTTACGCTGGAAGGAGGACGCCGAGCTCTATATTGGTTCGCTTGGTGGCGTGGAATTCAAATCACCAGGACCAAAATCACACACATTCCGAACACACATATAGCGTCTCTGGCGGAAAAAGAGCAAAGTATCGGAGACCAATCCCCAGCAGTCGAAAGCTGAAATGGCTCGAGTTAGTAGAGTCGGTTGTCATGGTCAATTCAGCGGGTGTAGTTCAAAGGCAGAACATCAGCTTCCCAAGCTGAGAATGTGGGTTCGATTCCCATCACCCGCTCCAGCTTTTTAAGCTCTTTCGTTTGCACGCCGGCGTCACCGGGCGCCCGGCACTCGGTCGTCGTTTGACATTGCTTGCCCAGCTCCCGGACAATGGATCGCCGGTTTAAAAAGTCTACTTATTCCATGCACGCTTCCGACGTCGAATCACTTTTGAAATCAGCTGTTTCCAGCCACCAGGCGGGCCGGTTCGACATGGCCGAGCGCGGTTATCAATCGGTACTCGCCGCCGCAGCGGACCACCCGCATGCTTTGCATCTCTATGGCGTTCTTCAGCACCAGCTACGTCGCAACGAAGAGGCGCTGGAACTGATAGACAAAGCGATCGCACTATCCCCGGATAGCTGGGAGTTTCACTGCAATCGTTCACTGGTTCTGGATGCCCTGGACCGACAGGATGAGGCCATCAAGTCGCTCACGGAGCTTACTCAAAAGACTACTGAGGCGGGTCTGTGGCTGGAGTTGTCGCACTGCCTGGAAAAGGCAAACCTGCTGGAAGACGCTGTCGATGTTTTGAGTCGATTAATCGAAAATCATCCAGAGGAAGACCGCGCCTGGTCGAGAAAAGGGGCGATTCTGCAAAAACTCGGCCGTCTGGAGGATGCCGAGGCGGCATGTAGAAAGGCCGCAGATCTGGCACCCTCCCGGCCGGAGGTGTTCAATAATCTGGCGACGGTGCAGAGGGTTTTGGGCAAGTTGGCCGAAGCTGAAGCCAGTGTCGGTAAAGCAATCGATTTGCGTGCGGACTTCGCATCCGGCTGGGACAATCTGGGCCAGATCAGGATTGCGGCCGACGATGTGGAGGGCATGTTCGAGGCCTTTCTTCAATGTGCGAAAATTCGGCACCCAAAAAACGGCGATCTGCCGCCACGGACCAAACCCCGTCTCGCGAGACTGCGGCACGATCGCGATCAGCTCCGATTTCTCATTACAAAGGGTCTGGTCGACGAGCAGTATGAATCATGCGTGGAAACGCTTGAAGCAATCTGTCAA
>JAPUHG010000156.1 GCA_027297845.1 Gammaproteobacteria bacterium
GGTCGAGTTCGATCATGAAGGAAGGAACTATAAACTTGGCGTCATAACCATACCTTCTTTTTATATTGATTTGGATGCCCAGCGAAAAGGAGACAGAAATTATAAAAGCACCACGCGGGATGTTCGCCGGTTGATTAAAGAATTACAGGGAGCCGGAGTCGATGGCATTGTCATCGATCTGCGTAACAACGGCGGCGGATCTTTGCAGGAATCTATTGAGTTAACCGGACTGTTTATTAAAGAAGGTCCTGTCGTGCAGCAGAAAGGTAGGCGGGGAGCAAAACGAGTTGAATACGATCCAGACCCGGAAATCGTCTATGAAGGACCGCTTTCTGTTATCGTAAACCGTTACAGCGCCTCGGCATCGGAAATAGTTGCGGCCGCAATGCAGGATTACGCACGCGGCGTCATCATCGGCCAGCAAACTTTTGGTAAAGGTACCGTACAGAACCTCTACTCGCTCGATCAGTACGTTCGCAGGCCCGATGAGGCAGGCCTCGGCCAGCTGACGCTGACCATTGGAAAATACTACCGGGTGACAGGCGAGAGCACCCAACACAGGGGTGTGAAGCCGGATATCGCCCTGCCATCCTCGATCGATACCGAGCTGGTCGGTGAAAGCGTTCGTGAAACTGCCTTGCCCTGGGATACCATCAGAACGACCAAATTCCAGGCTGGCGCGCCGCTGGACAGCACGATTTCATCGCTTATGGCCAGCCACAACTCGCGCAGTAAAGACGACCCCGACTACCAATACCTTATGGCGGGGATTCACGACATCGAACAGGTCCGTACACAAAAAAGCGTGTCCCTTAACATTGAAGTCCGCCGTGCCGAGCGTAAGGATGAGATCAATCGCCGTCTGGATAGAGAGAATGCACGCCGGGCAGCGTTGCAGCTGGAACCTGTTGCAACCTTGGAAGAACTCGAGGCTTTGGAGCCACCCGATGTGCATCTTGACCAGGCCGCGGCAATCGTCACAGACTTGGCGCAGTTGAGGGAAATCGATGTGCGGCCGGCCCAGACCGCCCAGGTCCGGCCCTAGTGGTCCAACAAGGTTGTATTGATGGACCACTAGTCCGAAATAAGCGGATCTTGCCGGTCAATAACCGGCAATAGCCGAGAATCACCGCTTGCATTCGGGCACGCAGGTGTTGTACTGTACTACAACACTAAATTTGCTGATTCAAGCAATCAGGAGCTGCGGTGACACGAAGAGCAGTACCGCCGGACCGTTCAGAAAATGCGTCAGGAGGCCGGCACATCCCGTTCCTGGCGATCCTGATACTGGGCCCCGCTTCTTGGTGTGCCACTGCTCTGGGGGCTACAGCTGCGACGACGGCCTATGATCTCACGGCCGATCTACGAAGTCTGGAGGTGCCGGTCAGCGATCTATCTGCAAATGTTGGCGGCCATATCGCAGTCGAGCCTGGCGACGACAATGACGAATCGCTGAACACCCTCCCTGCACAGGCGGGATCCGCCGCACCGATCCTTTACCTGGCGCCCCGCGTGGCAGTAATTCTGCAGAATGTCTTCTCTGCCATTGCCATTGAAACTCCGCCCTTAGAGTCCCCTGATCCGGCCCAGTCATTGGCGACCCAATCCTTGTCGCAGGACGAGTCGCCGCTGTCACCGGTCGCGGGCGACGCGTCTCAAGCCGACTCGTCGGAGCTGATCGATCCAGCGTCGGCTGCGGAGGTAGAAGCCGTTCCACGTTTTCAACGGCAGATGTTCCGAACGGACATCTAACCCTGGTACTCCATCAATATCACCTTGGCAGAGCACTGGCGTGACCAGGCCCAGTATTCTGTAGCTCAGCCTTGTTGGACCCCTAGCGGCTCAGGACCTTTGAGATTCCCCACCAGTTTTCGCCCAGAATGTTGGTTTCACTTTCTTTGACGAGACCGTTGTTGCCTATGTTGTAAAGCGTTGCAACAGTTCCGGCAACCGGTACGACATCCGTATCGTTTCTGAATTCGGCATGTTCCCCGAGCAGTTTCGACCGCTGTTGCAGACTTTCTGCAAAGTCCGAAGCCTGCTCCATCATTTCAATTCGCTTATATATTTTTGCAAGAAGCTGATCACACTCATCACGCGTACCGTAGTTGATCGCCCCGACACCTTTGTCGCTTGCTTCTTTCGCCATTGCCGCGAGTTCCACATCGGAAAAAGTCAAAAACAGATCCTGGGCGAAAGCGATTATCATCAAATTGATGGAACGCTTGGTCGGAATATCCAGACCCTCGTTGTCGGGCGGCTCGCGGTTATGAATTTCATCGACACGCCGCTGCAGCTTATCCTCTTCCAGCTGTGCAACAGCGATTTGCTCGGCCACGTCAGATAGCATCGCCGTTACCGATCGGCGTTTGAATATTTTCAGGAAACCGCTCATCGAATCCAGGCGATTATGTTCTGCTTGCAGCTGGTCCTCGAGTTGCTGAACGGTAGCGCGTATTTCTGAAATCTGCCCTTCCAGCCCTCTCTCTTCTCTCGTACGCTCTTCATTCCACGAAACGAGCAGGCGATCGTATCGCTTCTGCTCTCGTTGTTGTTTTAGTTGTTCGGCGAAGTTCGTGAGCTTTCGTTGACAACGAAGCGCCAGTCCCCGTAACTGATAAAAAACAATGACATTGTGCGCCAAATCCGGGTCGACCAGGAGATCCTCAAGATGATCCAGTTTCTGTTGCAATCTGCCGATAACTCCTTCCTGTTGCTTGATCTTGTCCTGAAGCTTGAACTGCTCCTTGCGCATACCGGCAAATTTTTTCTTGAGTGCCGCTCGATTCCAATACAAGTCCAGCAGCTTCTCGCTTTCCTGCGACTTTTCCGGCGAATTTCCGAAAATTGCGGCGAGGCTCGACAACCCATGCTCCTTTTACATAATCCACGCCAATAAGGCGAGGCGCTGAGGACTACCCTGCCCGGATAATGACAAGTGAAATGGTGTTACTCCTTGACTCAATCGACAGTTTTTGGATCTGCGGCTGGGCGCTTGCCGGGAACTGTGACTACCGTTCGAAGATTATGTGGCCCTGATCCATAAGGTATTCCAGCCACTTGTTGAGGACGACATTGCGATGCCATCGCCGGTCGAGTTCCTCCCTGTGCGAGCCCGACGGCCGTCTGAGTTCTGCATGACGACGATCGCCGCAAAAATTCATCGCCTCCGCCAGTTGTCCATCCAGGTAAGCGCGAACTTGCATGTCCGGTTCAGCAATTCGCCGTTCAGACTCATAAAAGAAATACGACAGTGACAGCGTCACCGTGTACCTGCTCCGGTCGATAATTTCGACGTGCAAATCACAGGCACCAGCAACACGCGACCGATAATAACCGTCAAGCCGTTCAAGCTCAGGAACTAATTGTTGCAGACGCAAATAATTACTTTCATACAGAGACATGAGGCCGACAAAACTTCGCGGCTTTGCAATCGTCTCGGCTACGAGTTGGTATTCGAGCAACATTAAGTAAATATATCACAGCAACCACTATTCGAAAGGCATGCAAAAATAGTTCCGCTTTTCGCGTTTTTTGAAAAAAATTATGGTCGAAATCTGCGTTCAACACCTGTACTATCCAGAATTCTGCTCGCGATTTACTCGATCGAGAACTCTGTCGTGTCGATGTTCTGGATCCCGTAGCGTTTGAATATTTTCTCAGACTCTCTTAACTCGTAGCGTACTTGCTGCGCAGATGAGTAGCGGCCAAGCGCCCTCCGCTCCTTGCGAATTTGTTGCAGGCGCGTCGGTGCAATTGTCAGGCCAAACAATTTCTGTTTTTGTTTCACCAAAATATCCGGCAATTTGCCGCATTCCAATTCTTCATCGATAAGAGGATAGTTCGCCGCATAGACACCATATTGCAAAGCGAGGTACAGGCACGTCGGTGTTTTGCCTGAGCGGGATACCCCAACGAGAATAACGTCGGCCATGTCATAATTTCCGGTAATGGCGCCGTCGTCATTCGCCAGGGCAAAGTTGGTTGCCTCGATGCGCTTCATATAACTTTCAATATCGCTCATGCCGTGTGCCCGGCCAGCAGTGTGAGTTCCCTTTTGCTTGAATTCTTTCTCCAACGGCTCCAAAAAGACGTCGAAAATGTCGAGGTGCAATCCGTTCGCCCGTTTGACGATCGCCCGGAAATCATCGTACACAAGCGTCGAAAACACGATTGGCCGGGCGCCTTCTGCCTTTGCCGCTTCGTTGATTTTTTCTACTGCCTCGCGTGCCTTGTCATCGGTATCTATAAATGGCACAGTCACGTGCCGAAATTCCTGTCGATCGAATTGTGTAAGGAGGCTGTGTCCGAGCGTTTCAGCGGTCACACCGGTCTGAACAGAGAGAAAAAAGACAGTACGTTTAGTCATCGTCATTGGTCCGGGTTTGCA
>JAPUHG010000157.1 GCA_027297845.1 Gammaproteobacteria bacterium
TGATTTTGTAATCGGGTGTACTGGCAACAAGGTTTCTATGCGGCGTTCATGTACCGGCAAATGGAAATGTTCGCAACTCACCAGGATATCTGTCGGGCTTTTCACCGGACCACACTTGCGGCCAGCCAGCAGTAAGCGAACCAGACCGCCACTGCGCATCTTTATCCACCGCGCCACCCGGGTTGGCCACCAGCCACAGGCGATGACAACATTCGGCCACGGCGGCTGCAGTGGTTTCACTTGCCCAAAATTACCGCGTAGCATGACTGGCAACAGGGACTTGAGCGTCTGCGGGACACGGATTTCCTGGTAAGCCCAGCCGATCTTCTCGGCAAGTGCGATTGCTTGTCCGGTATGGCCGGGTTTTTGATTCGAGATGACCCAAACGACGATATCGCGGTTGTTGCATTCATTGCCTTCAATAATTGATTGTCGCAAGTTGCTTTTCACACAAAAACGCCAGCGCACGGCGGGGAAATGCATGGCCACCAATGCGAACTGATATTGCCACCAATCGAGCGTTCGACTGTGCCGGGATAGTTTCGAACCGTTGGCCAGATCCAGTCGCGGGGGCGTGTTCTGAACTTCGCAATACAAAAGCCGGTCGGCGTTGCTGAATAACTGTTTTAACAGCCAAGGTACGTCGTCATCGGGCACGAACTCCAGCGTATCAAGGCAAATGATCGCGTCTGCCTTTGGCGTCGCAGGCGACTTGTTCGAGCGCGCTGTCGGGTCGAATTCGGTGACTTTTTCAATGCTGGCTATGGTGGCCGGGGTCAGCGCCAGGATTGGACGAAGCGAAGCAGTTTTTATCCGGCAATCGATCAGGCTGCGTGCTTCGCATTCTTCCAGCAACTGGGCAAGTCCTGCTGTCGCGGACGGAACCTTGCTGGTTTCTTTACTGGCATCCTGCCGCTCTATCAATTGCGGATCTTGCACGATAGCGCACAAGTCTTCGAAAACCCGGCTCGGGACTTCAGCGCTGAATACCTGGAAACCGGCATCGTTAGCACTTTGCTCAAGATCGAACCAGACATCTGCGACCTTGTTGGGTTGATAGACAAACAGTTTTGGGAACGGGTGCCAGGGCTGTTTATGCAGGATCGTGTAATGCAGTACGCCGGACTGACCTTTTACATACTCCCGATCACGGGCATTCCAGCCGCCATCCAGCTTTCCCCACAAACCCGGTTTTGAGCTGGCCCTGGCGAGCAACGGGTTTTTGCTGCCTTTTTTGGCGTCATCCAGCGTCCAGATTTTTGACATTTTTTCGCAGTCAAAAAGTGCAACCGAAATATCACCCGGGTCTATCGCCAGGTAACCATGATCATCCATATCCAGATCGAATAACTCGGCGGGATCTTTCAGGTAAATTTGATCGACATCGTTGTAAATCGCGCGACCGGTTTTGCCGGCAAAATGCGGGATAGCAAAACGATAATTTGTAAACCCGGTGAGCCAGAATCGCGAACGAAAGCCACACAGGTGTTTCATCAAATAAATTTCATAGACCCGCGCCGGGTCCCGCACCTGCTCAATCGACCAGATAAAAATACGCTCGGCTTTGTATTGGGCATTCTCCGTGCCCAGATAAATCCTGACCGGGGGCTTGCCGCTGGGAGTTACCCCTTCGCGTACTGGAAATACGATGACCTCAGGCTCGGCACGTACTTGCGTCGCCTTGACCGTTGCCGGCAGTTTCAAAGCCGATTGAATAAAACGTTGTGTAAGAAAAGCCATAATCGTCGGATAAGTAGGTTCGTTTGGGGTGCAAAGCCCCGAAAGGCTGGATTATATCGTGTTTTCAGGTTGTAACCTGTGATTCCAGTAAATCGACATAACGCGGCAATACATCGGCATCCGGGACATCAACGATATTGTCCAGAAACTGCTGGCGATGCTCTTCGACATAAAAGTTATCACAGCCATTATTAATAAAACTCTCAACCTTGGAGTAAATATCATCCCGGCAGTGCAAAATACATTCTGGAATATACCTACCGACCGTGGATATCCCGGCGTGCAGATAATCGGCTGCCAATACCGGTTTGTTCAATTTGACCGCCTCGAACGCTACCGATGTGGCAATGTCGACCACCACATCCGCCCAGGCGAGCAAATGTGCCGAATGCACATCTGCCGCAACAAAGGTGACGTTTTCCAGCTTGCGTAATGCGCGGTTACGAGAGAGCGGCTGCCGCCAGCCTCCCCTGGTGTGCGCCTTGACAATCAATTGCACATTTGGAAACGCGGCCAACAGTTGAATAACCCGGCCGACTTCATCCCAAAAAATCGAAAAAACACTTTTTCTCAGAAACAGGACGATCTTGAGTTTGCCGGCGTCCTCTTCAAGTGGTGATTCCGGGAGCAGCGAATTGAGCTTTTCAAGCCACTCATCGCAATATCGCGGTGAGCCCAAAACCGCGATGGACGAACTATCGGCAAATGGGCGAAAACGCTTGGCACACAATTCGTTTGGCACGACGATTCGGTCAAACATGCTGGCCGCGGCGAACTTGGTATGCGGCACCAGTTTGAGTTCCTCTACACGAACCAGGTGATTTGCGTGTGGGCTATCGCCATGGGGCAAGGATACGGCTTTCAGCCCCATGCCCTGGGCGGTGGCAACGACCATTTGTACGAATTCAATTGGAAAAACTGAATTGCTGCTAATCCAGTCGAAGGCAACGACACCGTGCGCGCCCCCGGCAAAGCTTCGTTCGAGGATCAGGTGGGCAATCTTCTTCCAGAATTTCGCTCTTTTCCCGGTATCGAGTACACGATCACACATGCGAATGAGTGCCGCCGGCATTGCACTGCGAAAATTTCGGTCCAGTACCAGTTTTTGCAGGCGCATTCGAAAAATCTGCATGCGGCTCAGAATTTCATCGATCCGGGCAACATTAACCCCGTCTAGGGTGGCCAGGTAAACGACCCTGAAATCCTCTCGAAATTGCGCATCGCCCATCAAGACCACGTCACAAGTGTGGCCTTGCTCGACCCACTTATGCACAACCGGCGTTATGTGATCGATGTCGTTGTAGTGGCGTAGGAAAAAGAGTGCTTTCATGGGGATGCCGAAGGATGGGAAAAGCAGCGTGCAAACGAGATATTTTACATGAACGAATCTTGCGTGCCTATCGCGGGCCGGTCCCGGTGGCTGGACTGACAAACCGGACCTGCGGATTGACCGACCCCGGCATTAGTGTAACTGCCGCAAAGCCATTGCTGGCTATGGCCCGGTGCCCGGTTGCTGATAATTGATAGTACAATGACTATCCGATTGGACCCGATCCAGACCCCATCATCTGAGGAAAGCATTTGCTATGAAGATTGTCGCAATTATTCCAGCCAGAATGGGATCGAGCCGATTCCCTGGAAAACCATTAACTCCGATTCTGGGCAGACCGATGATTGAGCATGTCTACCGGCGGGTTGCATTGTGCGAGCAACTGGACGCGACGATTATTGCGACTTGTGACGAGGAAATTCGCCAGGCGGCTGAGAGTTTTGGCGCGCCTGTAATCATGACTTCGGATGCGCATGAACGGGCAAGCGATCGGGTTGCGGAAGCGGCCAAAGAGCTTGATGCCGATGTGATTGTCATGGTGCAAGGCGATGAACCCATGATATTTCCGGATATGATCGATGCAGCGATCGAGCCTTTCCGGAATGATGACAGCGTCGGCTGCGTCAATCTTTCACGCAGGCTGGACAGCCTCGATGAATACGAAAACCCGAATACGATCAAGGTCGTAACAGACAACAAGAACAATGCGATGTATATGACGCGAGCTCCTGTTCCCACGTTGACCAAAAATGGTCTCGCCGATACGATTGCGCTCAAACAGGTGTGCGTTATCGTGTTTACGCGTAGTGAGCTCGAGTTGTATACACATCTTGAAGCCACACCTCTGGAGCAATGCGAATCCGTCGATATGCTGCGCTTGATGGAGCATGGACGTGCTGTCCACATGGTCCCTACCGATCGGGACACCATAGCCGTTGACTGTCCGGAAGATGTCTCGCGTGTGGAGGAAATGTTGCGGCTTGATGAGCTGGTAAAAAGTTATTGAAGGGGTGGCGGCAGGAAAGGGAATGCACGCCGCCTTTACAAAGGAGTACTAACGGGTGGTAGGACAAAGAAAATCAGCATCGTTAAAAGGGCGGTTGGCCAACAATGAACTGACAGTCGGATCATGGGTTACGCTCGGTCATCCCTCGATCGCGGAGATTATGGCCGGCGCCGGTTTTGACTGGCTCGTCATAGACGCCGAACACAGCGTCATAGAGCTGTCGGATATTCAGACGCTGATATTGGCGATGGATGTGCACGATTGCCCGGCGATAGTTCGGGTAACCTCGAACGATGCCAATCAGATAAAACGCGTCATGGACGCTGGCGCTACCGGTGTCATGGTGCCATTTGTCAACAACGCTGCGGATGCCGAGGCAGCGGTACGGCATACTTATTATCCACCAACGGGAACTCGCGGCGTTGGCTTGGCTAGGGCGCAGGGTTATGGCGCGAGTTTCAAATCCTATCTTGACTGGTTGTCGAGTAGCGCGGTGGTCATCGTGATGATCGAACATCGCGATGCCGTGGAAAACATCGATGAAATTCTCGCCGTTCCCGG
>JAPUHG010000158.1 GCA_027297845.1 Gammaproteobacteria bacterium
ATCGATGTTCAGCACATGCGATGCGCTGCTGATATCCTGCGGCCAGCGATCTCCAAGCAGGCGGATTTCGATATTGGCGGTCGATGCCAGCAGACCGCTGACATACGGCGTATCCACACGGTCCTCGGGCGTATCGAATACAAACGAAATCGGACTCAGACTGGCGGCCAAAGGCTCGGGCAAATTGATAGTGCTCGCGGTGGGCGTGAACCGCGGCATCACGGTCATCGGCAGGCGAATCCGGTATTCGCCGTCACTGTAATCGAGTGTCTCGAGGTAAGAGAGCTGTACCGTGATTTTCTCGCCGGGCCCAATGTTTGCGAGCGCCAGCGAGAAAAGATTGGCGCGTTTCTGCTCGACTACTCCGGCGCGCCGGCCCTCTTTTTTCGCCTTCTTGTATTCCCGACGCGCTTCTTTCTTTTCCTTGATCTGCCCCTCGATCGTGCGCTCGCCGATGGTTATCAGCAAGCGATCCACGGCCGCGCCTTCGGGCAGCGGGAAAAGATAACGTCCTTCGACCCACTCGTCGCTCGGGTTGATGAAATGCTGTTTGACCTCGACTCTCGCCAGCGGCCCGCTGACCGTCGCGGTCATCTCGTGCGCCACAGCGGGCGCGATAAAGGGATTTGCCTGGCTACCCAGCAGCAATGTACCGGCGCCGGGATTGTTCAGATCCTGGGCGAAACCGGCGTCGGGTTGCAGGAACAGGATCAGGCTAAGCGCCAGCCATCCCCAGCGAGCATCATGGCGACGCAAATACACCAGGCGTGCCCTCGATAGCCGCTGACCCAGGTCCGGCTGGCAACTCCTGAGATGCCGTCGCCAGCGACTGACGCCTTCATAGGTATACGGAAAATTTGCTGTGGGCTGGATCCCCGGCTTGTTTTCTGACATTTCCTGTCCCCTGTTGCAACTGATAACAATTGCAACAGGAGGAAACGTCATGTAACTGACGCTTTGCTGTCAAAGCGATGATCAAAAGTGACAAATTGTGGCAGGCAACCCCTAGTGGGTCAGGTCTTTCGGGACAACCTCAACTTCGGTTCTCGAGATAACAATCTCATTGATTTTCTCGACCGCAAGCAGATTGCCGGCCCCATCGTAGTATTCGATGGTGTGCGGGAATCTGAAACCGTCTTCGTCGTAGAAATCATCCATCACCATGACATAAAGCGGCGCTCCAGATTCATCCACTATTATCGCCTTGACGATATTGCCGGTGTGGCTTCCGACCAGGAGGTTCCAGCGCGTGCCGCTGGCTTGAATCAGTTCCAGCCCCCAGGCCAGCACCTCGCCATGCTTGTGCATTCCAATCTTTCGCGTTTGGTGGCCCTTGTCTTTCCAGTCCACGACTGGATCGTCGAATTCGAATGACTCGAGGAGAATTCTCTCCAGTGCGGCCGGTAGCCCCCTGTTGTCCCCTTCCGGCAGAGAAACGCTATTGCCGTCGAAGCCCGCTTCGGAGATCTGCTCGCCCGAGCCTACAAGGCGCCTGATTCCGTGGTCACGCTGGCTATTGATTTGCAGATCGAAAGTTTCCCCTCCCGCGGTCATCGTTCCACGCTGCTCGATCGACTGTATGCTTTTCAGATTCAGATAACCGCCACGGCCCCGGATATGGGTGCCGATCGCAAAACCTTTAGGCTGGGCAATAACCGGGATCACCAGCCCGTCCGCGACTTGTTCCGCGGCAGATCTTGCTATCGGCGCACCGGCGAAAGATGCAGCATCGCCGACCAAGTCCATTCTTTTTTTGGTTTCGGCAGCGAATACCTCGGCGTCAAGCATGAGCTCTCGCGGTAGCGGTCCCAACTGGTGCATCCAGTAATCCGGTTCCGGCGGCAGCTCCCCGTCCCAGACCACATCCGGCCCGTACACCATCCAGAAATCCCAGATGTAAAACCGGGTATCCATGACTTTCTGATAGAGCCGGCCAATGATTCCGCTTTCTTCCCAGTAATGATGAATCCTGGGACCGGCAAGCAACGGTATGACATCCGGAACGTGTTCCTCTTTTGCACCAAGCGCCGGCACATGGATCACAAAAGTCTCTAACCGGCCGTCTGTTTGGCTTGCCGCAATGAACTCGTCATTCAGATCAGCCATGCCGCGCAAACATATGCCGCAGGTCGGGCCGCTGATAAACACCAGCCTGACCTGGCCTTGATGTGCGTTGAAATCGTTGCGTAATTTTTCGAGGTCTTGATCGATGACTTCATAAGTGAGGTAATCGGCTTTTGCGGCAAGCGCGCTATCGGATTCGCCTGCATCCTGACTGCACGCAGCCAGCAGAAAAATGCTCGCCAAAATAATCATAAAAAACTTTCTATTCATCTCTTAGCCCCTCGGGGGTTGGGTCGATCAAAATCCATTGCAGGTCATCTGCGAAAAAAGCGAGCACAATCATGGCGGCGGCAACCCACAGCATCACCTTCAGCCATATTGACGGACCTGCCGGGCAGGTCCCGTCGTCGCACACCGGCTGTGGCCGGTAAACGCGCCAGAAAGCCCAGGCCAGCATCGCCGCAGCGACGCCAAGTATGTACGGGCGAAACGGCTGCCAGCGCGCCATCGTCACCGCGCCGGAAACGCCAAACAGGACCACCGCCCACGGTCCGATACAGCAAAGACCGATGAATGATGCAAAGGTGCTGATCCCGATGGCGCTGCCTGTCGTGGCAACGATTTTTTTGTCTTCATTCATCCTGTGTGTTCCGCTCCAGGAATTCGATAATCGATTGCGCATCGGGGACGCCCAGCTCACCGCCATAGATCCGGCAACCGACGCCGTCGCCGCCTTCATGTCCCGTAACATCCTTGCCATCGACCAGGATGGTCGGAGAGCCCCAGAACTTCAGTTCCTCCGCCGTCTGCTCCGCCATGACGTTTATGTTTTCATAGCGATCGAGGCCGCATTCGGCCAATGCCTTTTCAAGTTCCGTGCGCGCCTTCGACTCCAGCGGGCAGCCGGGGAAACTCAAAAACTGGACATTCGGCTTAGACATGGGATTCGGACTCTGATTTTGCAAAATACTTTCCGAAGATCGCCTCGCTAAACACCCACACAGCAAATGCGCCCCACAGGCCGATGTTGCCGATCAATTCCCATCCGCGCGGACCACCAAAGTCGACCAGTCCCGTGCCATGCAACAACGAAGCGAGAGCTGCGAGCAAGAACCACGGCCCGGTGAAAACACAATGAACGCGACGGCAACTCAGCGCGTTGCGCACACAACCAATACCCATGACCAGGAAGGAAAGAGTCCAGACCACGGTCCGTGGCGTTTCCGGCAAGTAATAGGCGCTCAGCATGATAGCGACGATTGGTATTCCATCGACTATCAGCAGCGTTTTCAGGTTGCCGGTTATGTCGTTGGTTACTGTCTTGCTTGTCTCATTCATAGAATGCCCTTCCTGCAAAAATAGGACGAAACCAATTGCTCGATTCATAGTCTATTACCTGTAGTTACTACAGGTTCAAGTGATTTTTATGGAAATCCGCAAAAAATTCCCCATTAGCATCGGCGCTTTGTCCAAGCGGACCGATTGCAAGATCGAGACCATCCGCTATTACGAGCGCCAGGGATTACTGCCGAAACCTCCGCGCAGCGCCGGTGGCCATCGCATCTACCCGGAAGATCACCTGAAGCGACTGACTTTCATTCGCCGTTGCCGAAACCTGGGTTTTACGATGGCGCAGATCAGGGAATTGCTGGGTCTGGTGGATGAACATCAGTACAGCTGCCAGGACATCAAGACGCTCACCATGGACCACGTCGAGGAAATCAGGGAAAAAATAGGTACTTTGCAACAGCTCGAACAGGCCTTGCTGCAGATGGCCGCCGAATGCAGTGGCGACTCGATTCCTTCGTGCCCGGTGATCGATGCGCTGTATCAACCACTTAAACAAAGCGGGCAGAGGCAACCTTAGCCCACATAATTCGCTTAACTTGGCTTCATGGGAGCCGCGTGTCCGTTTACAGTCGGGTCTATGGCAAAACACATTGCGATTGTCGAAGACGAAACCGCTATCCGTGAGAACTACTCGGCCGCCTTCGCTCGCCAGGGTTACA
>JAPUHG010000159.1 GCA_027297845.1 Gammaproteobacteria bacterium
AAAATGATAAAGCCGATCATGGTCAGCAAATCCATGGGCTGAAATGTGAAAAGGTTGGCTATCCGCAAGGCGAGGATGCCACCGACCGTTGCCAGCGGGATCGCCAGCAAAGCCAGCAGGCTGTCTTTGAATGAGCGGAACAAAGCGCTCATCAACAGGTAAAGAATCGCGATCGCCAGGGAGAAACTGCTGGCCAGGTTGCCCAGCGCGATTTTGAGATTGTCGGCGCTGCCATAATAATAAACCTCGCCGTCTTCCGGTAACTGTGCGCGGATGGCAGGTTCTGCCTCCCGTTCGATGATTGCGATCGCATCCGACAAAGAGATATCCGGTGGCGTGACTCGCAGAGTAATGCTCCGACGGCGGTCGACCCGTCTGATCTGGTTGGGACCGGCCGTTCTTTCCAGCGATACCAATTCACCGACTTGCTGAATGCCACCGGTTGGCGTGGAGAGTGGCATGGCAGACAGCTCCTCGGGGCTGGCCCAGGGTTTCGCTCGCAAAATAATGTCGCGTCGCCTGTCCCCGTCAAAATAATCACCGACGTACAGACCGTCACCCAGCGCACGAATAACCGAAGACATGGTGTTCCGATTCCAGCCAGCCTCGGCGATGCGCCGTTCGTTGGGTATCAGCCTGAGTTCGGGCTCGGCCAGTTCGACGCCCGGGATAGGCCGCACCTGCGAGCCGGGCAGCGCTTCCGTGATCGCACCCATGCCGATCAGCGCTGCATCGAGCATCGCATCCATGTCGCGGCTCTGGATATTGACATCGATCTCTCGTCCGCCGCCGAGGCGCCTGAATATCGATGGCCGCGATGCAAAGGCCAGTGTATCCGGGAAACCAAACAGGACTTCCTCGTTCAGGATCGCCAGTAGCTCGTCCACATCGTCCGGGTCCTGCGCGCGTACACCCATAAAACCACGGCGCCCGAAAATCCCCATAAAATAGTTCTCGATCTGCGGCTGACGTTCGCCGCTCAGAAACGGTTTCATGCGCTCCGCTACGACATCGACAAATTCTTCTTCGGCGGTTTCGACACTCTGCCGGGGTGGCGGCATGATGAAAGTGAAAATCCAGTTTTGCCGACCCTGTGGCAGATAATCGGCAGCGGGTTTGAGAAACCAGCTCATCCCGGCCGCGACGCCAACCAGCACGATGATCCAGGTGTAGCGGCGTTTTCGCGTATCGGTCAGCTCCATCACCAGGGCCGAGCCTCTTTCCCACCAGGCTTTATGTGGATCGCTCGGTTCCACATCGCGCATCCAGTAATTGGCTGCCTTGGGGATCAGGGTTACGGCGATAACCAGGGATACGATGATCGCCATCGAAATGGCATAGGCCATATCGGAAAACAACTGGCCCGCAGTGTCGCGCAGAAAAACGACCGGCAGGAAAATCGCCACCGTGGTCGCCGTCGATGCCAGCAGCGCACCCCACACCTGGGTCGTGCCGACAATCGACGCTTCTTCGCTGGTTCTGCCGTTTTCGCGCAGCCTGACTATATTTTCCATGACGATGATCGCGGCATCGAGCACCATGCCGATGGCAAACGCCAGGCCGGCCAGCGAAATGATGTTCAGGGTTTTGCCGCCGGCGTCGAGCAGTGCAAAGGAGGCAAACAGCGAAACCGGAATCGCGATGGCGACGATCATGGTCACCCGCAGGCGGCGCATAAACCACCAAAGGACGCAGATGCTAAGCGTTATGCCGAGTATCAGGTTGTTGCGCAGCATCGAAATCGATTGCTTGATGTAAATCGTTTCATCGTAGACCTGGACGATTTTCATCCCGGCCCTGCCAACCGGTCCGTCATTGAGCTCGGCAATCGCCTGTTTCAGATCCTTCATGACGTCCAGCACGTTGACGTTTTCTGCAGGTTGAGCGTTAAAAGCGATAGCCGGGTCACCATTTTGTCGCATGATGCCGGTTTTGTCGGTCAGCGCCATTTCGATTTCCGCGATATCACGCAAGCGCACGGGGTTTCCTTCCCGCCAGCTCAGAACCATATCGCCGAATTCCTCAAGCTGGTATTTTCCCGTATAACGCAGTGTGTACTGCCGTCGGCCAATCTCGTTAAAACCACCGCTGGTGTCGGTGTTATTCGAAGCGATTCTCGCCAGCGTCGGAATATCAATTCCATGGGCGGCGGCCAGGTAAGGGTCGAAGGTAATGCGGACTTCGCGCGCGCGGCCGCCATAGGCATCGGTCTTGGAAATGCCCTTGACTCTTTCAAGGCGGGTTTGAATCACATCCTCGACAAAATCCTGGTACTCGGACATATCGAGATCCATGCCATCCTGCGGGCGTAACGCAAACCAGGCGATTGCCGAACCAAACGCATCCTGGCCAACATAGATCACCGGTTCGTTGGCATCGGGTGGGTAATTCGGCACCCGGTTGAGCCGATTCATTACCTCAATCAAGGCGCGCTGCAGATCGATATCGATGGCAAAAGTCAGGTTGATCGATGAACGCCCGCGGGATGCTGACGATTCCATTTTTTTCAGACCGGGGACTCCGCGGAGCGCATCTTCCTGGGGCTCCAGTATCTCGGCCTCGACTTCCTCCGGCGCGGCTGCACGCCAGCTCGTACTGATCTGGATTAAGGGTTGCTCAACGTTGGGGATC
>JAPUHG010000016.1 GCA_027297845.1 Gammaproteobacteria bacterium
TAGCGGCACTCAAGGCGCTGGCAGGCTGGTCGATCACCGACAGACTCGATGTGCTGACCATGCCGGTGCTGATGATCGGCGCGGATCAGGATTACACGTCGGTCGAGGAGAAACGCAAGTATGTTGAGCAAATGCCAAACGCGCGTTTGCGAGTGGTCAGGGACAGCCGCCATGCGACGCCGGTCGATCAGGCCGAAGTGTTCAACAAAATTGTGCTGGATTTCCTGGCCAAGGTATCGGGGGACTGCCGGCGAGTTTGACCGTGACCTGGCAGGCTGAAGGTCACGGCTGCAACCGGGTCGAATGCCAGTCCCCGGTTTCGATCTCACCTGCCTCGTCCGCGCGCAGATCGCGGATCCACAATCCACGATCATGGATCCTGCCGGCTCCCTCCACCCACAATTCCACGCGGCCAGCCCAGAGACGATAACCACCCCAGTGCGCCGGCCTGCGGATGTCTGCGGGGACCATTTCGCCAGCCTCAAGCTCAACCAGGTCCAAACCCAGTTCCTTTGCTGTCCGCTCGACCTGTTCCTGCATTTCGTTTAACGAACCGATGGGTTCACTCTGCTGGCTGGCCCACGCGCCCAACTGTGCCGGCCACGACCGGGTGGCAAAATATTCATCGCATTCCGCAATGGGTGATTTTGTTATCAGTCCTTCGACGCGGACTTGCCGGCGCAGCTGATCCCAGTGGAAAACGGCGGACGCATTTGGGTTGCTGGCAAGCTCGTGTCCTTTCCTCGACTCATAGTTGGTAAAGAAAACCAGGTAGCCGGGATCGATCGCCAGCTCCTTGCACAGAACGACTCTTGATGATGGCATGCCGGACTGCCCGCAGGTTGCCAGGATCATCGAGTTCGGATTGGGTCGCTGCGCATTCTCTTGCGCAAAAGTCAGCCACTCGTCCACCATCTGCAGCGGGTTTTCAGGCAACGATTCGGGGAGAAACTGCTGGTGTTCGTGATGCATGATGCGGACCTGATATTGCCTGGATGTGACCGATGTTGTCAGAACCGATGCTAATCGGCCAGCCCCGCGGGTTGATTGACTCATGTCATTTGCGGGGCGCGCGCTAACAAACCAGGGTTGCCCCGGCACGCCTGGGGTCCGCCGCCGCCGTCAGGCTGCCATCCGCCATTTTTGCTGCCGCGGTTACCCCGCCAAAAAACATATCGGGCTGATCGAAGTATCGTATGGGCAGATCGGTGATGCCATGTTCGGCGCCTGGCTCGCTGGCCACTTGCAGACCCGTATCGGTTTTTTCAACATGGGCCCTTGGTTTTTCTATTGCCTCGGCCAGGGGCAGCGATTCGAAAATCACGTAGTAAAGCGTGTAAAGCAACGCCGTGGTGATTCTCTCCGCACCCGGTGACCCTATCGAGAGGATACTGCCGTTTTGGTTCCTGGCGATCGTCGGCGCCATATTCGATGGCACCCGGGTGCCCGGCGGATCGGCAAGAATCCCACGCTGGTTTAACTCGGTTTCGCCGAGACAGTTGTTCATCCAGATTCCGCTGCCACCCGGCATCAGGCCGCTGCCATAACCTGCTGACCAGGTGATGGCGCAGGCCAGCCCATTTTTATCGACTGCAGAAACATGCACGGTGTTGGGCGCCGATGACCCGCGTGCAATATTTTTGAGATAGGCAAAAGCTTCAGGCCCGGGATCGACCAGTCCCGCCATGCGCTCCCGGAGCAGGATTGCTTCCTGTTGAATATCCAACAGTGCCGACGACGGCTCACGGCCGCTGTCCAGACATTTGCCCAACAGCAGGAGCATCGCCGCCAGGCTCGTTCCGCCGGCCGCAGGCGGCGGGTTGCCGGCGATCTTCCAGCCATTGAGTTCCACCGTGACACAGGCGCGCTCGATGGCCTGGTAACTAGCCAGATCGGTCTCGCCCAATATTCCACCGGATGCGACGATGTCTGCGGCGATCCGTCGCCCGAGACTACCGGTGTATAAGCTGGCTGGCCCATCGCGGGCGATGATTTCCAGGCTATCGGCCAGCTCGGGGAGGCAGATTTTGTCGCCTGCAGCCTTGAGCCGCCCGTTGGGTGACAACAAAGCGCTCTGGCCTGCCTTGTTGCGGGAAAAAATAGGATCGGCGGAATATTGGAGATATGACCAGCAGGGCGCACTCAGCGGGAAACCATTTCTTGCTGTACTTATTGCGGGTTGTAGCAGGGTTTCCCACGGCAGGCTGCCGAACTGCTCGCGTGCGCTGCCGCAGGCGGCAACCGCACCTGGCGTTCCGATCGAGGCATTGCCAACCACGGTGGTCACGCCACCGCCATACTTCATGTATACCGACTCCAGATCCGGCGACTCAGGAATACCATCCCGGCCAGGCATCTCGATATTGCCGTCAATGGTGACCGGGTCGCCGTCTTGCGGCCAGATCGTCAAATAGGCGCCGCCACCCAATGCCGTGACTCCTGGCTCAGTTGTCGCGGCGACCAGGACCGCGGCTATGGCTGCATCAACGGCATTGCCACCGAGGTCGGCAACCTGGCGAGCGGCCTCAACGGCACAATCCGAGCCGGCGGCAAGCGCGAGGCTCTGCCTGTGATCGTGTGCACCGGCTTTTGCTTGGTCCTTATCGTTTTTCATTGACGGTGTGATCTTTAGGTTTGCTGATCAGGCTCGGCTCTCAGCCAGCCAGGGCACTGGCGTGATACTTGAGGTGATCGCCGATAAAGCTGGCGACAAAATAATAGCTGTGGTCATAACCGGGGTGAATACGTAATTTTAGCGGATGCTTGTGTTCAACACAGGCCTCTTCCAGGAGGTCAGGAAACAGTTGCGCCTCGAGATACTCGTCCGCCGCACCCAGGTCAATAAGCAGGCTCAGTTTTTCACTCGTTTTATCGATCAATTCGCTGGCGTCATATTGCAGCCACTGCATCCGGTCATCGCCAAGATATCCCGAGAAAGCCTTGATTCCCCACGGGCATTTTGATGGAGCGCAGATCGGCGAAAATGCCGAAACCGAACGAAACATCCCCGGATTTTTGAGCGCCACGATCAGTGCGCCATGGCCACCCATCGAGTGCCCGCTGATCGACATGCGAGCGATATCAAGCGGGAGATTCGCGCCCAGGACAGCCGGCAGTTCTTTGCTCACGTAGTCATACATTTGAAAATGTTTCGACCAGGGCAGCCGTGTTGCGTTGACATAAAAACCCGCGCCACTACCAAAGTCCCAATCGTCTTCCTCGCCCGCCGTCCCTGTATTTCGCGGGCTGGTATCCGGCGCGACCAGTGCGATACCCAGTTCTGCAGCATATCTTTGCGCACCCGATTTCAACATGAAGTTTTCATCGTTGCAGGTCAGGCCCGATAGCCACAACAACATCGGCAGTTTTCCTTTTTTCGCCTGCGGTGGCAGGTAAACAGAGAAACGCATATTCGAATCGCAGCTTTTCGAATAATGCTCGAAACGTTGCAGATCGCCTTCGAATAACCGGCTTGATGAGATCAGTTTGAGTGATTTTTTTACACTGTCGGACATGGCTGCTTCTATGGAAGCTCTGATTTATTCATGGGCGAAGCAGATTGTAATCCAACAATTCAGATTCAAGGCGCGAATCGCACGTAATAGCTGGCTCTTGCGAAGAATTGCAACGCCGAAGCTGGATATTTTTGGTGCCAGATGCGAGTTCATGAATAAATCAGAGCTTCCCTAATAGTGGATGACGGAGCGGATCGACTTGCCTTCGTGCATGAGATCGAAAGCGCGATTGATTTCTTCCAGTGGCATCGTGTGGGTAATCATTACGTCGATCTTGACCTCACCGGAAAGATATTGTTCTACATAGCCGGGTAGTTGAGAGCGCCCTTTTACCCCGCCAAACGCGGTTCCGCGCCAAACGCGTCCTGTCACCAGCTGAAATGGACGCGTGCTGATTTCCTGACCGGCACCGGCCACGCCGATGATCGTCGACTCGCCCCATCCCTTGTGACAGCATTCCAGTGCCGCACGCATGGTTTCCGTGTTGCCGATGCATTCGAAAGAATAATCCACACCGCCGTCGGTCAGTTCGATAATGACTTCCTGGATCGGCGCACTGTGATCCTGCGGATTGACGCAATCGGTCGCGCCAAGCTGCTTTGCCAGTTCGAATTTCGACTCGTTGATATCGATGGCGATGATGCGCTCGGCTTTCGCCATTACCGCGCCCTGGATCACGGCGAGGCCAATTCCGCCCAGACCGTAAATCGCGACCGAGGAACCCGGCTCGACCCTGGCCGTGTTGAGGACGGCGCCGATGCCGGTGGTAATGCCGCAACCGAGCAGACAGACTTTCTCCAGCGGCGCCGCGGGGTTGATTTTTGCCACGGCGATTTCGGGCAACACCGTGTATTCGGAAAAAGTGGATGTACCCATGTAGTGATACAGGGGTTTGCCGCCTGCGCTGAAACGGGTGGTCCCATCGGGCATCAGTCCCTTGCCCTGGGTCTCGCGAATCCTCTGGCACAAATTGGTTTTGCCTGACGTGCAAAAACTGCAGGTACCGCATTCGGGCGTGTATAACGGGATGACGTGATCCCCGGGTTTCAGGCTGGTGACGCCGGGGCCGATTTCTTCAACCACGGCTCCACCCTCGTGCCCGAGGATCGCCGGAAACAGACCTTCCGGGTCGTCGCCGGACAATGTGTAGGCGTCTGTATGGCAAACGCCCGTCGCCACCAGACGCAACATGACTTCACCCTGTGCCGGGCCCGCAACCTCTATTTCTTCAATTTCCAGCGGCTTTCCCGCTTCCCAGGCGACTGCGGCTTTCGCTTTCATTGATTCCTCCTGCGCGACGATCTTGCCAGACCGGCCCAAAGGTCGAATACTAACAGGCAAAGAGCAGGCGGGGCCTGCTTCTTCTCATTTCGAAGGTGACCGCTATGTCCGTCAGACCAATGGGAACACCTTTGTCTGTTCAGGAAGTTAGCCGCGGAGAATTGCAAGCGCTGCTCGATGTTCAGCGCCAGGCTTGTCGGGTACAGCCCATGCCGGGTTACCAGGATCGTATCGACCGTCTGAATCGCCTGAGTCAGGCGCTGGTCAGCCACAAAGAAAAACTGATCGATGCACTCGACGCCGACTTTGGCGGTCGCAGCCGCCTGGTAACAGAGTTTGCCGAAATTCTGATGCCGATCGAGAATATTCGCTACATCAAAAGACATTTAAAGCGTTGGATGAAACCCGAGCGTCGCCATGTCAGTTTGCTGATGGCGCCGGCAAGTGCCCGGGTTCACCACCAGCCGCTGGGTGTGGCCGGGATTGTTTCGCCGTGGAACGTGCCTGTGTTTCTGACGGTTCAGCCATTGTCGTATGCGCTGGCGGCCGGTAACAGGGTCATGCTGAAACTGTCTGAGATAACACCGCATACTTCCGCGGCGACGCGCAGGATGCTGGATGAGGCTTTTGCGCCGGATGAAGTCGCGACGGTGACCGGTGGCGTGGAAACGGCACGCGGTTTCGTTGGCCTTCCTTTCGACCACCTGTTGTTCACAGGATCTACCGATGTCGGCCGGGACGTGATGCGGGCCGCGGCCGAAAACCTGACCCCGGTGACGCTGGAGTTAGGCGGCAAGTCGCCAACGATTATTGGTCCGGATGCCGATCTGGAGGCCGCCGCCGAGCGCATTTGTTTTGGCAAGTCGATGAATTCGGGTCAACTTTGCCTGGCGCCTGACTATGTTTATTGCCCGCGAGACAAAGTCGATATGTTCGCGACTGCGATGCGCAAATATTTCGTCAGGATGCACCCCTATCTGAATGACAATCCGGAGTACACTTGCATCATCAATGACCGCCACGAGCGTCGTCTGGAAGCATTGTTGGAAGACGCGATTTCCAAAGGTGCCCGGGCGGACGTCGTCAACCCGGCAAATGAAAAACTCGACGAACGGCGGATGCCGCTGATCATGGTTTTTGACGTAAACGATGAGATGGCGATCATGCAGGAGGAGATATTTGGCCCGCTGTTGCCGGTGCTGGGTTATGACGACATCGACCAGGTTATCGATGCGATCAACGGGCGGCCACGCCCGCTGGCTCTGTATATTTTCGATCGTGACCGGAAGACAGTTCGCCGGGTCCTGGAGCAGACTCACTCCGGTGGCGCGTGTATCAATGACACGGTTTTTCATATTGGTATTCACGACATGCCCTTTGGCGGCATCGGGAATTCCGGCATGGGGGCCTATCATGGACGAGAGGGTTTTCTGACTTTTTCCCATGCGAAGGGCGTTTTCCGCCGCCCGTGGATAAATTCAGCGCGTTTGATATATACGCCTCGGCGGCGGGTCGCCGACTGGTTGTTGCAGCTATTTGTTCGTTAGCGGTCTTTCCGAAACCAGGGTTCAGGTATAACAAGCTGATTTAAAAAAAAACAATTCAGCCTGTGTTCAGGCGCCACCGTTTAGGCTGTGTTTCAGGACCCAGTGAAAACCCGGAGGTGCCCTGTGAAAGTTCTAATGATCTCCATACTCGGCCTGGCGCTTTGTGGACCGGTTTTGGCCGATTCGCCTCGCCATGGTCATGACGGCGACCGCTTCGACCGCAGGCATGCGGATCATGGTGCCCGTTACGACCGCGGACGCGATCGCCATTATGGCCGGCGACACAACAGGCGAAATTCCCGCCACCACCGGCGGTCTTTTGACAGACACCATCGCGCCTACCGGCACTATCGTCATGGCCACGGCCGATACCGCGCCTACCGCTATCCCTATTATGGTGGCCGTTACCGTGACGGATATTTGGCCTTGAGTTACCTTGACCGGTACGCTGGCCAGATCAGTATTCGCATCCCGATCTATTAGGCCCCATCAATCCAGGTGATCCGGCTTGTCTGGTGCTTGCTGGCCACTCATAATCCCCGCAGTCTTGGAGACTATTCACAGAAAGGCTGCGGGAGGATTGATGTCCAGGGGAATGAAAATTCTGTCGCTGGTAGTGGGAATCGTCCTTTGCCACACGCTGGTTGCCCGGGATCTTTTCGAAACGGATATCGAATTCGAACAGATTTTTTCACCCGATTCCGGCGAACGAAAGACCGCGTCGCGCCTTTCTGGCGAGCAGACCATCATTTTTACCAGTTGGGTGATATTGCCCGCGGGTGCCGACCAGATGTTTGAACCGGTTTCCGGTTATGTCCAGGGCTGGTGGGATCAGATCCTGAAAGACGGCCCGGCTGGTTTCCTTGCCGGGGCCGGCACAGAGTTTGCGGTGCAGAAGTGGGTATCCCGGTTGGAACCGAGGTTCATGTATTTGAATGCGCAATACCGGTTTTTCCCACATGGCACCGAGACCCGCCTGGAAGTTAAAGTAATGGTTAGCGGGCTCGACAAGAAATGGATGCCGGGGCTGCAGAAAATGATGGATGATTTTCTGCAGACGCGACTGGCGCCTTATGTTGAAGACATACACGGGAATGCAACGATCATTTCGGCGGAGTTTTCGCAGAATTAGCCGCCGGCGGATCCGGTCACCGGTGTCGCGCAACGGCGACTCCTTGCATTGTCGACCTGCAGCCGATAAAAAGAGTATCTGCGAGCCGGGACGCCCGCAGCTGGTTAAGGAAAACGATGAGCGAGCTGCAAGCCGAGAACAAGAAGCTCAGGGAAAAACTCACTGTTTTGACGGGTGAGGCTGAGAAAAACCATACCATCCGTGAGCGATCTCAGGCCAGGGAACTTGAGCTCTTGCAGGCTGAATCGCTGCCGGATCTGATGGATCGCATGGTGGCCGGGCTGGCCAACTCCTATGGACTTAGCAACGTCACACTGATGTTGTGCGACCCGCACCATGAAATTCGCCACCTGCTGATGGACGGCATGGATCGGGATGAAGATCCGGCGGGTATAATTTATGTCGATACGATGGCGGCTCTGGCGCCGCAATTCACTTCACTAAGCCGGCCATGGCTTGGGCCTTACAACGCAGCCGATCATCAGTTGGTTTTTCCGAATTCCCCTCATCTCAAGAGTGTCGCGCTGTTGCCATTGATTCGCCAGAATCGCCTGATGGGGAGCCTGAATTTCGGGACCACCGATGCGCTGCGTTTTACCCGGCAGCACGGCGCGGACGTTCTCGCTCACCTGGCAACCATTGCCTCGTTTGCACTTGAAAATATGGTTAATCGGGCGCGGTTGGTGCGCAGCGGTCTGACCGACGTTTTGACCGGCTGGCACAATCGTCGATATTTGCAGGATCGTCTGCGGGAAGAGCTGGCCAGGGCGCGCAGAGACAGGTTGAGTCTTTGTTGCCTGTTGCTCGATGTGGATTATTTCAAACGCATCAACGATCAGTTTGGCCACCTTGCCGGTGATCGGGCGCTGCGCGAACTGGCGCAGAGGATTGAAAGCCAGGTTCGTGGAAGTGATATGGCCGCGAGATACGGGGGCGAGGAATTTGTGTTGCTATTGCCCGCAACCCAGGTCGATGATGCTGTGGACCTTGCGAACCGAATCAGGGCAGCGGTCAGCGAAACCCCGATTACTATCGATCAACATAATGCGCTAACCATCACCGTATCTATCGGGATTTCCAGTTGTCTGCCGGAGGAGTATGAGCAGGATTTGAAAACCGTGGCGGAGGCGTTGTTGGCGGCCGCAGACGTCGCAATGTACAAAGCGAAGGCAGCGGGACGCGATTGCGTAAAGACCGCCGACGAGCCTTAGGCGGCACGCGAAAAATCTGTAGCTCCGGGGTTGCCGCGAACAAGGTTATTGCCTCGCGAAGCTGAAAATATGTTGTAAATACAACAGTTTCAATAGATAATGAGAATCATTAGCATTTAGATATGAACTGTGTCAAGAAAAATAATGGCGTTTTTCTGGTGCTGGCGGCGGTATCGTTGGTTGCGGCCTGCACATCCTCCGACGATTCATCTTTGGTTGTCTACTCGGCACGAAACGAGCAGCTGATCAAGCCGGTATTTGATCTTTACGAGCAGGAAACCGGCATCCACATCGATTTCGTAACCGACAAGGCGGAAGTGTTGATGCAACGGTTGGTCGCAGAGGGCGATAACAGTCCGGCAGACTTACTGATAACCGTAGACGCGGGCAATCTTTGGCATGCTGCTCGGGAAGGACTATTCCAGGCTGTCGATTCACCCGTACTGATGGCGAATATCCCAGGCCACCTGCGCGATCGCGATCGGCAATGGTTTGGAATTTCGGTTCGCGCCAGAACAATAGTCTACGATCCTGCGGTTGTATCACCCGATGAGCTGGTCGATTATTTTGATTTGGCGAACCCAAAGTGGAAGGGACAGCTGTGCCTGAGAACCTCGAAGAAAGTTTACAATCAATCGCTGGTGGCCATGCTGATTGCCCAGCATGGCGAACAGGAAACCGAAGAGGCCGTTCGTTCCTGGGTTGATAACCTGGCGACGGATGTGTTTCCGGATGATACGCAATTGATGAAGGCGATCCTGGCTGGGCAGTGTCAGCTCGGTGTGGTCAACAGCTACTATTTTGGTCGTTTACAAAAAACGCAGCCCGATCTGCCTCTGGCGTTGTTTTGGCCGGATGCTATTGATGGCGGCGTACATGTAAACGTTGCCGGTGCCGGGGTAACCCGATTTGCACCCCATCCGGAAACAGCGATCGCCTTTCTGGAGTGGCTTTCACAGCCAACAGCGCAGGCGGTGTTCGCGAGCGTCGACATGGAGTTTCCTGCCAATCCCGCGGTCGATGCCGATCCGCTGGTTGTATCGTGGGGCACATTCGAGGCCAGTCCCGTAGATGTTGTAACGGCCGGCGAGTTGCAAGCCGATGCGGTCAGGTTGATGGATCGAGCAGGGTACCATTAGCCCGGTTTTTTCATGAGTCGCCGCGATGATTGCGCAGCCACCAGCATGCCAGCGATATCACGGCTGCAAAGATTGCTTCGGTCCCTCCCCGGACCGTGGTTCCTGGTCACATTCGCGATAGCGCTGCCGGCGATATTGGTGGTTGGCGTAGTCGCAGGCGCTTCGCTTAGCCCGGATACCGAAGTATGGCCACATTTGCTCGAGTATGTTCTACCCAGGGTTCTGAGCAATACAGTCTGGCTGGTACTCGGTGTCGCGGTGTTAACGACGGTTTTGGGGACGGGCCTGGCGTGGCTGACTGCTGTTTGCGAGTTTCCCGGTCGTGCGATTTTTTCATGGGCCCTTTTACTGCCGTTGGCGATACCCGGATATGTGCTCGGTTTCGTCGCCATCGGTTTGTTGGAATACGCCGGGCCGGTCCAGGGTTTCCTGCGTGAGTGGTTGGGGCCGGGAAACTGGTTGCCGCCGATCCGCTCGCGTATCGGCATTATCGTGGTATTGGGCCTGACGCTTTATCCCTATGTTTACCTGGTGGCGCGCGGCGCGTTTCTGACCCAGGGCAAACGGGTACTGGAAGTGGCGCAGTCCGTCGGCTTCAATCGGGTCCAGGGATTTTTCAAAGTAGCGTTGCCGATGGCGAGACCGTGGATCGCGGGTGGCGTGATGCTTGCAGTCATGGAAACGCTGGCCGATTTCGGTACCGTGGCAGTATTTAATTACGACACGCTGACAACCGCTATTTATCATGCCTGGTTTGGCTTGTTCTCTGTGAAGGCGGCGTTGCAGCTTGCATCGTTTCTCGTGCTGGGTGTCTTTATCGTTGTGGTTATTGAGCAATGGTTTCGCACTCGGGCACGTTACAATCCGGGTAAGTCCCCACCCGGAGGCCGAATCAGTCTCGGCACTCGCAGTCGCTGGCTGGGGTTCGCTTTTTGCGCACTGGTCCTGTTGATGGCTTTCCTGATTCCATTTACCCAGCTTCTGATCTGGGCATGGCACGATGTTGCCGAAGGTGGGTTGGATTATCGGTTTTGGGGGTTTGCCTGGCGCTCGGTGAGTTTGTCGCTGACCGCGGCGGGCACCATCACCCTGGCGGCCCTGTTGCTCAATTATGCGATGCGGCTTGACGCACACCCGGCGAGTCAACTGGCTGGCAGAATCGCAACCCTGGGCTACGCGTTGCCCGGAACCGTCCTGGCGATAGGAATTTTCGTCCCCTTGGTATTCGTCAACAATCAATTGCAGGGCGTGCTGGATTATTTTTTTGCGGCCAACGCGCCGCGACTTACTCTGCAGACCGGTCTTGCCACCATGTTGATTGCCTACCTGGCACGCTTCCTGGCGGTCGCGCATCAACCGGTTGCAGCCAACATGCTGCGCATCACGCCGGCCATAGATGAGTCAATTCGCGTACTCGGTGTTTCCGGATGGTCTGCTTTGCGACGGGTTCATTTTCCAATGCTCAAGACCGGGCTGTTAACGGCCTTTTCGCTCGCTTTCGTCGACCTGATGAAGGAGATGCCGATCACGCTGATGACTCGACCGTTTGGCTGGGAGACACTGGCGGTCAGGGTTTTCGAGATGACTTCGGAAGGGCAGTGGCAGCAGGCGGCGTTGCCCGCTTGTGCCATTGTGCTGGTAGGCTTGTTGCCGGTCGTGATTCTTACGCGGAGATCCGATAATGAGACTTGAGGTGGACAATGTCGTCCAGGCCTATCGCACGCGGCAGGTATTGCAAGGAATCAGCTTTCAGATTGAAGCGGGTGATATAGGCTGCCTTATCGGTCCAAGCGGTTGTGGGAAGACAACGGTCTTGAGATGCATCGCCGGATTTGAACCGGTACTCGAAGGCCAGATCATTACCGACGATGCGGTCATTAGCGGGCCGGGGTTTACGGTGCCGCCGGAACACAGAGGCATCGGCATGGTGTTCCAGGACTTCGCTTTGTTGCCGCATCTCAAGGTGCTGGAAAATGTGGAATTCGGGCTGCATTCACTACCCTCGACCGCACGGCGTGAACAGGCTCTTGCGACGCTTTCGTCCATGGGTCTGGCAGGAACAATCGATGTGTATCCGCACGAATTGTCCGGTGGCCAGCAGCAACGGGTTGCCCTGGCTCGCGCACTAGCGCCAAACCCGAAGCTGTTGTTGATGGACGAGCCTTTTTCGAGTCTCGATGCCGAGTTGCGGCACCGGCTCAGTATTGAAGTCCGCGAGCTTCTAAAAGAGCGTGGTACCACTGCCTTGATGGTCACTCACGATCAGCAGGAAGCATTTTCGATCGCCGACAAGATCGGCGTCATTCTCGATGGCCGGTTGATGCAGTGGGACAGCGCGTACCAGCTCTATCATGAGCCGGCCAATCGTTTTGTCGCTGATTTTATTGGTCGCGGGGTAATCGTCAGTGGCCTGGTGGAAGAAGACGGCATCCGGATTGAGTTGGGTTTGCTAAAAGGTGGCAGCGCTATTCTGACACCGGGTACCTCGGTCGATGTTCTGCTCCGGCCCGATGATATTGTTCATGACGATGACAGCAAATTGACCGCCATGGTCTGCCATAAAGAATTCCGTGGAGCAGATATCCTTTATACGCTTTGTATGGAATGTGGTGATCATTTGTACGCATTGGTACCCAGCCATCACAATCATAATGTCGGGGAACATATAGGCGTGCGTCTGGAAGCGGATCATGTAGTGACCTTTCCAAAACACGGTGACGAAAAACATCCGCGCTGACCGGCAGCAGGTTTCTAGATGCCGCGCCTGCGGTTGAGCAATCCCAGGAACAAGGGCACTCCGATCAATGCGATCAGGGCGCCGACGGGCAGTTGACGAGGGGCGACCACCGTTCGCGCCAGGGTATCCGCGACCACCAGCAGCGAACCACCAAGCAAAGCCGAAGCGGGCAACACGATGCGATGATCGGAGCCGGCAATGAGGCGGACCAGGTGCGGTACCACGAGGCCGACAAAACCAATACTGCCCGCGGTGGTTACCGCCGCCGCAGTAAGCAGGGAACTCAACAGATAAATAATGACTCGCAAGGGGCCTACATCGACCCCGAGCAGAGTGGCCTGCTTTTCTCCTCGGGTCAGGAGATTGAGAGGACGAGCCATGGCCATGCAGATCGCGAGGACCACCACCAGGAGCGCCATCTGGCCACGCCATGCGCGCACGAAGGAAAAATCACCCATTAGCCAAAACAGCATGCCACGGAGGCTGCTGTCCGGTCCGAGCGCGAGAATCAGGCTGATCAGGGCGCCCATTCCGGCGGCGATTACGACGCCTACCAACAACAAGCGAGTGGGCGTCCAGCCACCCTGCCCCCGGGCCAGGACGAACACGATCAACGTGACAATCAGTGCACCGGCAAAGGCATTTCCGCCGATCCAGAAGCCGCCGAGTCCGGCGGTGATCGCCAGTAAGGCCCCGACCGCAGCGCCACCGGAAACGCCCAGGATATAAGGGTCGGCCAGTGGATTGCGCAGCAGCACCTGCATCAGGCAACCGGCGAGGGCGAGCATGCCGCCGGTGGCCAGCGCCGCCAGGGCCCTGGGCAGGCGGATGTCGATGATCAGGGTCTTGGCCAGTTCGTCCGCAGTGCCGTTTACGACCTGCCAGAGCGTCTGCGGAGCCAGAGGTACTGAGCCGAGCATCAATGCAAGCAACAGGCTGGCCAGCGGGATCAGCCCCACAGCGAGGTAAATTCTGGTTCTCGACGCTGGTTTCAAACGGGGGTCTCCGGGCGGACGGTATTTTGGCACAACGGATGCCACACAATACGACATTTAGACTGATCAAGGCGGCCGGCGTGGACTGGTTATGAGCGTCGCCATGTGGAACAATCGAAACAGTTTCAGTTTTTGTCCTTGAATGGGTATATGAAGGATTTTATAGATTCGGAAGGATTTCGGGCCAACGTAGGAATTGTTATCAGTCGCGACGACGGCCAGGTTTTTCTGGGTGGCCGCGTAGGTCAGAACGGCTGGCAATTTCCGCAAGGTGGCATCATGACCGGGGAGTCCGTCGAGGCGGCATTGTTCCGGGAGTTGCATGAAGAAGTTGGTCTGACGGAAAAAGACGTCAGCATACTCGGGTGCACGGATGGGTGGCTGCGCTACGAGTTACCAAAAAGGTATCAGCGCAGTCACAGTTTGCCGCTGTGCATCGGTCAGAAACAAGTATGGTATTTGTTACGCTTGTCCGGCACAGACACGCGTCTGTGTTTTGACACCACGGGGCAGCCCGAATTCGATCGCTGGCGGTGGGTTGACTACTGGCACCCCGTCCAGGAGGTGATTTTCTTCAAGCGGCAGGTCTATGCGCAGGCGCTGATCGAGCTTGCTCAGTTTCTGGAAGAGGGAAAGCTTCCCCGGCAACCGAAGTGGATTGAAGATACTCTGTAGGAGTCCGTTCCAGGCCGGACCCAAAGCATCGCATCTTCATTGTTCGGGTCTGCTTGAAAACCAGATAATCTAATGCTGGCGTTGCTTGAGCAATGATAGTAAATGCCTTATTGTCGCGGCGCCATCAGGATGAACTGCGGCATTTTTATGGAGGATCCGGGGTTGGGAAAAACGCGATTGGTCGTGAAAAGTCATTCGCCTATGCGTTCCCGTCTCAACTGGGCGATTGCCCTGCTGATGATGCTTGGCGCGATCTGGCTGAGTTTCGAGTATGGGCGGATGCAGGCCGGATTCTTTCTGCTTGAGGTGGTGGAGACGGAGAATGGTCTGCGTCAGGAGATTGCCGATCTGACTGAAACTTCAACTAGCCTCAGGCAGCAGGTGGCGGTGATTGAGACATCGCGCAGTATCGACGAGGAGGCGTACACACAAGTCGAAGAAAGACTCGTTGAACTTCAGCAAAAACTTGCCGATCAGCAGAAGGATCTGACTTTTTATCGTGGCATCATGGCCCCTGAATCACAGGCGGAAGGGTTGCAGATCAAAGAGATGAATCTGCTGCAACTTGCCGAAGAAAGAATTTTCCGCCTGCACCTGGTTCTTATGCAGGCGGTCAATCACAGTCGAATTGTATCCGGCAGGGTTCGCCTGTCTATAGACGGAGTTCAGGACGGAAAATCGGTTACCCTCGATTTATCGCAACTAGGCCGGCCTGGTGCGCAAGTTGAACCGA
>JAPUHG010000160.1 GCA_027297845.1 Gammaproteobacteria bacterium
ACGGGCAAATTCGTCGCGGCGGTTAACGATGACGACGTTGTTGTTCTTGGCGAGCGCAAGCGCATTTTCGATGGCCGCGTCACCGGCGCCGACGATAACGATCGTTTCTTCATTGTATTCGCCGGGGTCATCGAGAGTGTATTGAACGATGCCATTGCCTTCTCCCGGCACACCAAGTTTTCTCGGATTGCCCTGCAACCCGATTGCCAGCACGAGCTTTTCGGCGACGACTTCCTCGCTGCCTTTTAAAGTCAGCACAAATTTTCCCGGCTGTCTGGCGATTGCAGTAACCTCGCAACCGAAACGGATATTGACTGCCAGCCGTTCGAATCCATGCTGCCAGGCATCGAGGACCTGCTCGCGCGAACCAGCCACAAAAGCGAGAGAACTGCGCAGCGGGACCAGCGCCGGCTCATCCATGACATGCTTGCCTTTCTGGTATCGCTGGATGGTGTTTGCGTGTGCCGGCCCAGCCTCAAGCAACAGGTAATCGAGACCGAGTTCCTGCGCACGAGCCGCGGCACTGAGTCCAGCCGGGCCGCCACCCACGATCACGAGCTGCAAACTCACAGTCTCATTCCTCGCAAACTATCTGGCTCACGATCGTTGGGCATCGTTATCTCTTATGCCACCGGGCCTTGTGCCCCATATTTCTTTCTTGCCTACATCACGCCATAAGCGCACATGGCATCGGCGACTTTGACAAAACCGGCGATGTTGGCGCCGCGTACATAATCAATCTGGCCATTGACCTCGCCATGCTCGACACAACGTGCGTGTATATCCAACATGATCTTCCGTAATCGTTCATTGAGTTCATCACGCGACCACGACAGTCTCATGCTGTTCTGGGTCATCTCCAGACCGGAACAGGCGACGCCACCGGCGTTGGCCGCCTTGCTCGGGGCAAACAACACTTTGCCTTGCTGAAATACTTCAATACCACCCAGCTCGGTCGGCATGTTTGCGCCCTCGGCAATGGCAATACAGCCATTCTTTATCAGGGCTTTCGCGTCTTTCTCGGAAATTTCGTTCTGCGTTGCACACGGGAACGCCAAATCGGCAGGCACGTCCCATGGCCTTTTCCCTTTATGAAATTTAACGCCGAACTCGTCCGCGTATTCCGCCAGCGAACCTCGCCGTTTGGTCTTGAGTTCCTTCACGAACTCCAGCCGCTCGCCCGCGATTCCCGAAGGGTCATAAACAAAGCCCGTTGAATCCGACATCGTAATGACTCTCGCACCGAGTTCGTTCAGTTTTTCAGTCGTATATTGAGCGACATTACCGGCGCCGGATACCAAGGCGACTTTGCCATCAATCACATGGTCATGATGTTTGAGCATGTCTTCCATCATGTAGACACAACCATAACCGGTCGCCTCAATACGAATCTGGCTACCACCATAGGCCAGGCCCTTGCCGGTCAGAACACCGGTGAACTCATTGGCCAGACGCTTGTATTGCCCGAACAGAAAACTGATCTCGCGGCTGCCGACACCGATATCACCTGCCGGAACATCGGTGAATGCTCCGATATGACGGAACAACTCCGACATCAGAGCCTGGCAAAAACGCATAATCTCGCGGTCCGATTTACCCTTGGGATTGAAATCGGCCCCGCCCTTACCACCACCCATCGGCAGTCCCGTCAGGCTGTTTTTCAGCGTCTGCTCGAAGGCGAGGAACTTGAAAATACTGAGCGAAACATCCTTGTGAAATCTCAAGCCGCCTTTGTATGGCCCGATGGCATTATTCCACTGGACCCGATACGCGCGGTTTGTTTGCACGTTTCCATCGTCATCTTCCCAACCGACGCGGAATATGATGATCCGGTCGGGTTCGGTCAGGCGTTCCAGTATCCTCGCCTCCAGATAATCCGGCCGCGTATCGACGAATGGAATAATACTTCCCGCCACTTCACGAACCGCCTGATGAAATTCTGTCTCACCGGGGTTACGGTGGGCTACTTCCTCCATAAAGCGCTCGACTTTTGCTTGATATTTACTCAACCGCCATCTCCTTCAAGGGCAACGGCGCCCGAAACCTGGGTTCCGCTGCTAGCATCCTGCAAAAAGAAAGTCAGCCCGGCGCCGCCGGGGAACGCCGGATCCGCGGTGGCCGGTCCAGGTTCACTGAAAAAACCGCTAAAGCTGCCGGTGCCGCCGGCAACGCCATTGATCGTGATCGAATTATAAAAGCCCGAAAACAGATGGTCCGCCAGCATTGATTGGGGCGATGTCCCGATATCGCCGGTGCCACTGGCAATCCAGGTCGACATATTGATATCCAGCGTCAGCGTGCTGGTCACCATCATGTTGGTGAAATCGGCAAACAACGCGGCGCTTCCCAGCACGCCGACGTTGCCGGCATTATCAGTCGGTGAGGACGCGCCGACCAGGCTATAACTGGCCGCGCCAAACAAGGGAATGACCGGTGGCGCCGACTGCGGGCTGCTGATCCAGTGCAGACTTTGCATACTCAGATCCTGGCTCGCATCGGTACCATCGGCCAGCGTGATTCGTGCGGTCCCGCCGGCCCATCTGCCCCAACGCAACATCGTCACCGAATCAAAGCTGGTCTCGGCCTGGGTGGCTGTGCCAATTTCGAAGGTGGCGGCCTCCGGTGCGGCGCGCAACATAACGGTACCGGCAAATCCGGTTACGTTATTGGCTGAATCGAGCTGGTACTCGCTCGGTGTATTGTCCTGTGCGCCGCTATACCCGAACTGGCCCAGCGGGCTGGTAGCCGCACCTATGGTACGGTTCCCCGGTGGCGGCAGGGTGCCTTCCGTCAGGTCAACCGGCGTTCC
>JAPUHG010000161.1 GCA_027297845.1 Gammaproteobacteria bacterium
CCATCCCGCTGGAGGCAATCGCGGAAATCAGCATGCAAACCGGGCCGGCGGAGATCAGACGGGTGGACCAGTCCAGAGTCGCCATCATATCGGCCAACCTGGCTTACGGCGACCTGGGCGCCGCCGCCGCAGAACTGCAGGATATTATCGACGTGACTCCGTTGCCCGAGGGGATCGGCGCGCAAATAACCGGACAAAACAAGGAAATGCAGGCGTCTATGCGATCAATGCAATTCACGCTGATGCTTGCCGTGTTTCTCGTTTACCTGGTCATGGCTTCTCAGTTCGAGTCATTGATCCATCCTCTTGTCATTCTGTTTACTATTCCACTGGCATTGGTTGGCGCAGTCCTCGCCCTGTTTGTTACTGGAACGCCAATAAACGTGGTCGCCTTTATCGGTGTGATCATGCTCGCCGGAATCGTTGTCAACAACGCCATCGTCCTGGTCGACATGATCAATAAGCTGCGCGAAGCCGGCAAAGAAAAATCTGCCGCCATCATCGAGGCGGCCCAGGCACGGCTGCGGCCTATCCTGATGACGACGCTGACCACGACGCTCGGCTTGCTGCCAATGGCGATTGGATTCGGTGAGGGTGCGGAATTGCGCACACCGATGGCGATTACCGTTATCGGCGGTTTATTGACCTCGACCCTGCTGACACTAATCGTAATTCCGGCGGTCTATTCGTTAATGGATCGTCGACCAGGATTGGTACCGGCGGCAGAGACCCGGTTTGTCTGAGAGGAAATACCATGAGGCATACTGAATTTGCGTTACGCCGGCCGGTGACAGTGATCATGATATTTGTCGCCCTGTCCGCAATCGGTGTTCTCTCCTCTCAGTTGCTGCCACTGGAAAAATTTCCGGATATCGAGTTTCCAGGGTTGTTTGTGCAGATCCCCTATCGCGCCGCAACGCCCGAGGAAATTGAACAACAAATCACGAGACCGATCGAAGAATCGCTGGCCACCCTCAGCGGTGTCGAACAGATGCAATCGACCTCGACCGAGGATCAAGCACAAATATTCGTGCAGTTCGGCTGGGACGAAGACGCGTCCAGGATGGGAATCGAAGCAAGAGCGCGCATAGATGCGGTGCGCGATAACATACCGGAAGACGTGGAACGAATACTGGTTTTTACCGGCTCGCTTGGCGACCAGCCCATACTCGTGCTGCGTATTTCCAGTAACCGCGATCTGTCGGATGCCTATCAGATGCTTGACCACACGGTTAAGAGGCGGCTGGAACGCCTTGAAGGCGTTTCCCGTGTCGAATTGCAAGGCGTCGATCCAAGGGAAATCCGCATTCTGCTCGATGTTGATCGCGTGGCCGCGCATGGCGTCGATATTCGCGAACTGCGGGAGTTGCTGGAAAAAAGCAATTTCGCGGTCAGTGCTGGCCAGATAACCGATGCAGGCCGGCGCCTTAGCGTGCGTCCGCGCGGCGAATTCGAATCCTTGCAGGACATCGAAAACATTATCGTCGATGGCCGCAACCTGCGTCTGTCTGATATCGCCAATGTTGAATTGCGCAGCCCCGATAGAAATTATGGCAGACACCTCAATCGATCCTATGCGGTCGGTATCAATATTTACAAACAAACCGGCGCCAATATGGTGGAGGTCAATGACCGGGTTCAACGGGAAATTCGGCAAATCGGAAAACTCCCACAGATGCAGGGCATCAATATTTTCGACCTGGACAACCAGGCTGACAATGTACGCGAGTCGTTACACGACCTTTTGAGCGCCGGCCTGGTCGGAGCTTTCCTCGCAATCGGCGTGCTGTTCCTTTTTCTGCGCCAGCTAAGCACGACGCTGATCGTCACCCTGGCCGTACCGTTTTCGCTGTTGATAACGCTGGCGGCAATGTATTTTTTCGGCCTGACCCTGAACATTTTGACAATGATGGGCCTGATGCTAGCCGTCGGTATGTTGGTCGACAACGCGGTCGTTGTTACTGAAAGTATTTTCCGTTATCGGATCATGTACCCGGACGACCCGGTGAAGGCGACAATCATGGGCGTCAATGAAGTGGGTCTTGCGGTTATTGCCGGCACGGCTACTTCAATCATCGTTTTTCTGCCCATCATGTTCGGACAAAAAGCGGATATCACGGTTTTTTTGACCCATGTCGCAATTACCATCATCGTTGCGCTGCTCGCGTCTCTGGCCATCGCGCAAACCATCGTGCCGATGCTGGCCGCCAGGGTTCCACCACCGCCGGTTCCCAAGAAAGGTGCATTGATGACGCGCCTGACCGACAAGTATGTCGACTCACTGGTGTGGGTGATGAAACATCGCTGGTGGACTGCCCTAGCCATCGTCGCGATCCTGGTTAGCGTTGCCATACCCATGAAATTCATAAAATTTGACGCCTTTCCACAGGAATCCGGACGTCGATTGTTTATGCCATATCACGTGGATGAGATTTATCCACTGGAGCGAATTGAAGTAGCGGTAGACAAAATAGAAGACTTTCTTTACGCAAATAAGGAAAAACTCGATATCGTCGAAGTCTATAGCTATTTTGATACCGGACGGGCTGAATCAACAATCCTGCTGACAGATGAAGACGACGCTACGATTTCCACCAAAGAAGTCATTGAGTTCATAACCGAAAACATACCTGAACTGGTGATCGGCAAGCCCAGCTTCCAGTTCGACCAGCAAGGTGGTGGCGGAGACGGCTTCAGCATACAACTCTCCGGTGATTCCACCGAATTGCTGAACGAATTGAGTTTCGAAGTCGAACGTATACTCGGGAGAGTCGATGGACTGACAGATGTCATTTCCGATGCGGATACAGGTGCCCAGGAGATCCAGATCATCGTTGACCGTGAACTGGCGATGGCGCGGGGATTGAACACCGAATTGGTCGCACAGTTTGTATCGCTTGCCATGCGCGGGGAAAACCTGCGCGAATTCCGCGGCAAGGATGGTGAGATTACCGTCCGCATGGCATTCCGCGATAGCGACAAGCAAAGCCTGGACGACCTCGCGGCCCTCCCCTTGTACACAGCCGATGGCGAGCGCATCACACTCGGAGCGATCGCTGATTTCAATGTAACCCGCGGTCCACAGGCGATTCGCCGCGTCAATCGCCAGACTGCAGTCGTGGTCAGCGCCAATATGGAAAAAGACAAGTCGCTGGAAGAGGTCAAACCTCTAGTCGAAAAAATCATGAACGAATTCGCGTTACCGCCTGGTTACAACTGGAAGTTTGGTCGCGGATTCGAACGCCAGGATGAAACTCAGGCGATCATGGCGCAAAATACGCTGCTTGGCGTCGCCATGATCTTTATCGTGATGGCGGCCTTGTTTGAGTCAGTGCTCTTTCCGCTGGCAATTATCGTGTCGATAGTTTTTGCTATCATCGGCATGTTCTGGTTCTTCTTTTTAACCGGGACTACATTTTCGTTCATGGCGTCTATCGGCATCATGATCCTGATCGGTGTTGTCGTTAACAACGGAATTGTGCTCGTAGACCATATCAACAACCTTCGCCATGAGGGGATGGAACGAGACCAGGCGATTATCGAGGCGGGTAGAGACCGTTTGCGACCGATCCTGATGACCGTGGCGACGACCATCCTGGGCCTTGCTCCACTGGCTGTCGGTACGACCCAGGTTGGCGGTGATGGGCCACCATATTTTCCGATGGCGAGAGCCATTATTGGCGGACTGGCATTTTCGACCGTTACCTCGTTACTGGTCGTTCCTTACCTGTATGTCGTGCTCGACGGAATGGTGCGCTGGGGCAGAAAAGTCATGCAGGTTTCACGACTGAGTACAAAGACAGCCTGAAGTCCACACGCCACCAGGGATCGCGAAATCCGGTTAAAAGCCCGGGCCGATGCGCCCTGCGGAGCCTTGCAGATCAGGTCAACAATACGTTGTGCACATTCCAAACCTGATCGCCGATCAGGTTGATGGTTTCCAGCAGATTCCCCTTTGCCTTGTCAGTGCCGGCAGGAATCTTGGCGAGTGTTTTTGCCAGAGGAATACAGTCTTCATTCTTGCGGTAGCCGGCGACGCTCTTGATACGCTCCGTGCGTTTTCTCAAACGTTCGTTGAAATTCGCCTGACTGTTCAATGACATTCTCAATTCATTTATCTTAAGCATTATTTTTTCGCAAGCCGCCTTGTCGCCGTAGCTCACTTTTTGCGGCTTGCTCAGGGTCGTAGCCCTGACCAGTTTGTAGATGCCACTTGCGGCGTAGTGTTCGTAAAGATAATGGGTAGCGGCGAGAGCGACCAGGTTGATTGCCCTTTTCCCTTGTGTGCTGAGGTCACCGAATTCGGGTGGTTGCTCCGCCTCAATTTCATGTCGCTTTTTCGCAAGTTGAGCCATCTTTTCTTTCGGTTCCAGGCGCTGGGCCTTAACCTTCCTGATCTCGGACTGAAATTCACGCCGCTTGAAGTAGTTCCAGAACCCCTTCAACTCGTCGCTGTTACTTTGGAGTTTCGCAATAATCTGATCGAATTCTTCCTGCTCAATCAACAACTCTTCCTCTTTAGTCTTGAATTTGGCGGCTCTTACGCCCTGCGCTTTGCTAAATTCAGCGACATGCAGTTGCCTCTCCCTGGTTTCACGCACCTGCGTCATATCCGCAACCAGCTTTTTTACCCGCCCGCCGCATTCGTCCCAAATCCCCCTGAGTTGGAAAAAAACCAATGTGTTGAATGCAGTTGTCGGTTCTGCCAGTAACTTTTCGAATGAAGCCAGTTCGCTGCGGGATTTCTTTAGCTCCCCGTCTTTCTTCGCCAATTCTTCTTCCAGCTTGTGCCGCTCGTTCCGTAGTCGCTTAAATTCAATTTTTAGCTCGGCACGGTTTCGGTAGAGCTTGATAAGCTGCTCTTCGCCAATATCCTGGTTCCTTGAGTCGCCGCGTATAGTGAATTTTCCGAACCTGTCATCCTTGGCCATAGTTCCTGCCCTGCTCTAGCTTGGCGACCCATCCAGGATGCCCGCAGATTCGATGGCAACAAACCGATGACCGGTTTCCGCGCAATACTCGAGCCACTTGTTTAGCATCGAATTCCTTGCCCGCCGCCGGCTGACCTCACGATCACAGCCAGTAGCAAACTGCCTGAGAATTTCATGGCGGTGAACCCGACTGCAGGCCATCGCCTCCGCCAGTCTGGCGTCATGATAAACACGAATGGTCATGTCGGGATCCGCTATCCATCGTCCGGATTCTTCAAACATGTAAGTCATCAACATGGTGCTGGTGTGCCGTGTTCGCTCCAGTAATCTCAGGTGCAGAGTGCAATCTCCAGGGACGCTTGACTGCTGTTCACCGGTGAATCTCGTCGGCTCCTGGATTAACCAGTTCAACCGGATGAAATTACTTTCATACAACGACATGAGAGCGGCAAAACTGGATGGTTTTGCGCTTTGACCGATCGCGATGTGGCTGTCTCGAACCATACAAGCAATATAACACAGCATTTCCGCAGTACCGTGACACCGTTAACAACCTGCTTGATCACCCACTATCGTGATTATGGGCGCTGGCGTTTACATGCAGATCCAATACTCCGGTGGCCGTTCTATGGTAACGACCAGAAACATCCACGCTGGATTACGGCCTCATGTGCCTGCTTACCCCGGTATCGTTCAGAATCGTACTGGCGATCTCCTCGATCGAACATTCTGTCGTATCGATAAATGGAATCCCATAGCGTGTATACAAGGCCAACGCCTCGCGAATCTCGAACTGCACCTGGCGCGTCGATGAATAATGGCTTTCCGGCCGCCTTTCATTTCGAATTTGTTGTAAGCGGCCTCCCTCGATTGTCAAACCATACAGTTTCTGGCGACAGGCCTTGAGGCTATCGGGAAGATCGCCGCGCTCAAAATCCTCTTCCGTCAACGGGTAATTGGCGGCAAAAACACCGTATTGCAGGGCCAGGTAAAGCGAGGTTGGTGTTTTTCCTGACCTGGACACGCCAATCAGAATAACGTCGGCCCGTTTGTATTCTCGTGTATGCGCTCCATCATCCGCGGCCAGCGCGAAATTGGTCGCTTCAATACGCCGGGTATAGGCAACGACATCTTTTATGCCGTGCGCCTTTCCGGTGGTGTGCGATGAGCGCATCTTCAGTTCTTGTTCCAGCGGCGCGACAAAGGCATCGAAAAAGTCCAGGCAAAGACAATCGCCGGCATTAATAATGGCGCGGAGATCGTCATGGACCAAGGTACTGAATACTATCGGTTTGGTGCCCTCGACCTTCGCAATCTGGTTGATCCGGCGTACCGCCTCCTCGGCCTTTTCCGGGCTGGAGATAAAGGGCAACGTGACATGGCGAAACTTGATCGAATCGAACTGGGTCAGCAAGCTGTAGCCAAGCGTTTCTGCTGTGACACCGGTCTGGTCGGAAATAAAAAATATGGTCCGTTGATTCACATTCTCTCCGTGTATAATGTCGGCGTTCCGCCCGTTTGGCATTCTGTATTTCTGCCGGATCGATTACAAGGGGACCTTGTTGCAGCCGTACATAATCAAGCTGGACCAGCTCGGTATGAATGACGTGGAGCTGGTTGGCGGAAAGAATGCCTCCCTCGGAGAAATGATCACCCACCTCTCAGGATTGGGAGTCTCTGTTCCTGGCGGATTTGCTACTACCTCCCACGCCTACCGCGATTTTTTGTCCAGCAATAGCCTGGACAAGGCAATTGCCGAAGAGCTGACCGCGCTCGATATCGAAGACGTATCGGCGCTGGCGGCGAGTGGCGCCCGGATTCGCCAGTGGATTCTGGATACACCTTTGCCGGACCGCCTGGAAAAAGAACTTCGCGAGCATTGGAGCGCCATGCGCGATGGTGCGGATATTTCGGTAGCGGTCCGCTCGTCGGCGACCGCCGAGGACCTGCCCGAAGCTTCCTTCGCCGGACAACAGGAAACCTTTCTCAATGTCGTCGGCTGGGACCGGTTGCTGCAATCCGTGCACGAAGTTTTTGCATCTTTGTTTAACGACCGGGCGATCGCCTATCGAGTGCATCAGGATTTCGATCACGGCCAGGTCGCACTTTCAGCCGGCATTCAACACATGATCAGGAGTGACCTCGGGGCCAGCGGAGTCGTCTTCACGCTCGATACCGAATCCGGTTTTCGCGACGTCGTGTTTGTCACCTCGTCGTATGGACTGGGTGAAACGGTAGTGCAAGGCGCGGTAAATCCGGACGAGTTCTATGTTTACAAACCCGCTCTCGAAAACGGCCGGCAAGCGATCCTGCGGCGCAACCTGGGTCAAAAAGCGATCAAAATGATTTATGAAGACGATCCTGCCGCAAAAACCACCGTCAAAACAGTCAACGTGGATCCGGCTGAGCGCCGGCAATTTTCGCTCAACGATGCCGAAGTTGAGGAGCTCTCCCGGCAGGCGCTGGTCATCGAAAAACACTACCAGCGACCCATGGATATCGAGTGGGGCCGTGATGGCACCAATGGCAAGCTTTTTATCCTCCAGGCCAGGCCCGAGACGGTACAAAGCCGCAGCGGCCGAACATTACAGCGATTTTCACTGAAAAAGCGGGCCGAAGTACTGGCTACCGGCCGTAGTATCGGCCAGCGCATCGGCGCCGGTATTGGGCGCGTCATCGATAATGCCAGCGAAATGAGCCGCATTCAGCCTGGCGATGTCCTGGTAACCGACATGACCGATCCGGACTGGGAACCGGTGATGAAAAAGGCCGCCGCCATTGTCACCAACCGCGGCGGTCGCACCTGCCATGCCGCCATCATCGCCAGGGAACTGGGTGTCCCGGCCGTTGTGGGCTGTGGTGATGCCACTCAACGAATCAAGGATGGACAAAAAATAACAGTGTCCTGCGCCGAGGGAGACACCGGCTTTATCTATGATGGGATCCTCGATTTTGAAGAGCAGCAGATCGAGCTGGATTCAGTCCCGGACATTCCTGTCAAGATCATGATGAATGTAGGCAACCCCGACCGCGCGTTCGCGTTTGCTGCGATTCCGAACAAAGGGGTCGGTCTTGCGCGGCTTGAATTTATTATCAATCGAATGATCGGCATACACCCAAGGGCATTGCTTGAATTCGAGACACTCGACGGGAAATTACAGGAAATCATCACCGAACATATCGCCGGTTATTCCAATCCAATTGACTTTTTTGTGGACAAACTGACTGAAGGGATTGCAACGATAGCTGCCGCATTTGCTCCGCAGCCGGTCATCGTTCGGCTATCCGATTTCAAGTCGAATGAATATGCAAACTTGATTGGCGGCAGCGGGTATGAGCCACACGAAGAAAACCCGATGCTTGGTTTCCGTGGAGCTTCGCGTTATCTGGACGAGAGCTTTCGACCCTGCTTCGAACTGGAGTGCAAGGCACTGTGCAAAGTTCGCGATGAAATGGGATTGGAAAATGTACAGGTGATGGTGCCCTTTGTTCGTACGGTAAAAGAAGGTGCTGCCGTTATTGAGCTGCTTGAAGAAAATGGTCTGAAAAGGGGCGTCAAAGGTCTGCAAATCATCATGATGTGCGAAATACCGACCAACGCCTTGCTCGCAGAACAGTTCCTTGAGCACTTCGATGGAATGTCCATTGGCTCCAATGACTTGACTCAGCTGACCCTGGGGCTGGATCGCGATTCCGGAATAGTGGCCGGGATTTTCGACGAAAGGGACGACGCGGTGAAAATTCTGATCTCGGCCGCGATCAAGGCCTGCCAGGAAAAGGGTAAATACATCGGCATATGCGGCCAGGGGCCGTCCGATCATCCTGATCTTGCACGCTGGTTAATGGAACAGGGCATAGAGTCGATGTCTCTCAACCCTGACTCCGTGGTGGAGACCTGGATGTTTCTCGCTGGAGAAAATGTCTGAGGCAGAAGTTTCGCCCCGGCAGCCCTTGCTGAACTACAAATCACTCCAGCTTGAGCGACGGCGTATGCGAAGTTTTGGCAGGATCAACCCAAGCAATATTCCACCGATCAGGACCGCCGCACCGGCGAGAAACCAATCCCTGTTTCTCCTGTCCTTGAGCTCCTGAATCTCCGAAATCTGGGCCTGCATACGATGATTCATAGTCTGGACGCTGGTCTGCAGTTCCTGGTTTTGGCTGTTCAGGTCAAGCGCATTCGCCGATACGCGGCGAATCTCTGTCAGTTCAGTGTCTTTGCCCTGGTTGCTCCTAAGCAAGCCATCGCGTTCCTGGCGTAGTTCGTCGCGGCTGGCCGTGGCCTGGCCAAGCCGCGCTTCGAGTTCCTGGTTTCTTTGCCGCAGGTTGCTCACTTGCTGGCGCATGCCGGCGAGCTGATCGCGTGCTGCCGGCTGATCCATCAGAAACCGGCTCAACACATAACCCTCGACACCCGATGCGGTGTTGACCCTGCTGTAGCCCGTTTCCTCATCCGTTTCCAGAACTTCTACCGTCGCACCACTCGGCAACATTCTCAATATTGTGTTCTGGGTCGACGGCCCGCTGCGCATGGTGACCTCGAACACGTCCGACACATAGGCGTTTTCGGCAACTACAAACGCTGGAATCAGGGCAGCCAGAAAAATCAGGGCAAAGATTTTCATTTTGTGTTCCAGGTGCGGGGTTTTGGATGATAACTCGAAATGTCGGCTAACTATCCATTTTTTTCCGGCCAATTGCATTTGTCGCAAGCTAACGACACCAGAAGGGTAATGCGTTGCTCAGGATGCCTGGTCCTCTGGCAACCCGGAAATTGCGTCTTCCCAGTTTGCGCCATCAAAGGCCTGATGGGATGCCTTGCCAACCTGCCCTGGATCGAGGCAACGAAGATTGACGCTGAAACCGTCTGGATAAGACCTCGGCACATAAAAAGACTTGACGCCGCATTTACGGCAGAACAAGTGCCGGGCGATCCCGCTGTTAAAACGGTATTTGGAGAGCGCCTCTTCCCCTTTGAGCAAGGTGAAATCATCGGCCGAAACAATCAAGTGCTGATAACCGAGCATGCGGCAAATGGAGCAATTACAATCGAGGATCTTTAGTTCAGACGGCGCCATGACCGAGAAACGAACTGCCCCGCAATGGCAGCCACCAAGATATTCGATCCGCTCTGGCGTACCCATCGCTGCGTAACTTACTTTTTCTCAGGCAGGTCGAGTGGCACTTCCCAAACAACCATCGCCAGTTGCTTGTTATCTGGCCTGACCGCCAGCCTGGTGATTGGCCCCGGCAATACATCGCTAAAGTCATGGACCATTACCCAATCATCATCGACGAGCCGATAAATCTCTTTGCCATCGGCCATTAACAGAATTGGATCTTCGGTCCAGACGAAATCTCGAAAATGGCTTCCCTCTCTGGGTTTTGCCAGTGATGTGAACTCCAGGGTGTCGAGATCCAGCAAACTGAGCTCAACTTCTTCACCTTCGATCTCACGCAACAAGGTCAGCGAATTAGTGCCGGGTTTCATCTGCATCGCGCGAGAAAATTTTGGCATTTCAATGATCGGTCTAACCTCGCCATAGTTGACGTACCCAATCTTCAACTTCATTACCCATGGGGCCTCTTCCTCATCGGATTCAGGCGCACCCGCTAACAAGACCAGCCGCTTCGCATCGATCCAATTGTAATAACTCACTCCCACCGCATCGGGGAGTATTACTTCGCTGTTATCACCCTGGTCATCAACGAAC
>JAPUHG010000162.1 GCA_027297845.1 Gammaproteobacteria bacterium
AGGCACAATTGCTCCAGCTTCAGCTGCAGCTGAAGGTCGCACGAATTCCGGTCAGGATTGACCTGGTGTCGGATCGATTAACGGAAGTTTTTATCAACCGGATTGGCAGGATTGGCACCTTTAGCGATCACTCGATGCGACTGGTACCTGGAAACTACACGCTGATCGGTACGCGCGACGGTTATCGAGATGTCAGGCGTAAGCTGGTCGTCATGCCCGGCGTGTCACCGGAGCCGGTATTGATACGCTGTGAGGAAAAGATTTGACTTCCGGTGGCAACAAGGAAGCCGGGTTTTCTGAATTATTTCTCGTACTCGACGAGTCCGGTCAGATCGCGCTGGAGAGCAGCTTGCCGGCAGGCGGAAAGGGACAGATCGCAAAGTTCTCCGCAACAGCCGGCCAGGTCCATGTCCAGGTGGAGTCCGCGGCTGTTCCGTTGGTACGCAATGGCGAGACCCTGACCCAGGCGGTCATATTGCAAAACGGGGACCGGCTTCGTGCCGGTGACCTGGTGTTAAATTTTGTTGCGGATGGTCGTGGCGGAATCTTGTACCAGCAGGCCGTGGACGAAAACGCAACCCTGCCGCCCGCTGGTGATGAGGTGCCCGAGGGAAAGGCATGGTTCCTGGTGGCGGGCTCTGCTGAAGAGAGCACCGTCAAGGATGCCCGCTTGCCGGTAATGGACGATTCCGGGCGGACGATCTCACCGGATGAATACGTCAAGAGCGAGGAAGTTAGCGGCGACAAAAAACAGACACCGGTTGTAGCGCTGGCGATTACAGCTGTTTTTGTGGTTTTGGGCCTGGTTGCCGGTTTCATGTTCTCGGCTACTGCGGTCCGCGTCGTCGTCGAACCTGCGCCCGACACTATCGAAGTGGATGGCGCATGGTTTAGTCTGGAACTTGGTGGCCATTACTTGCTTTTGCCCGGTGAGGCCGACATCAGCGTTACGAAATCCGGCTACTATCCACTTCAGGAGGCATTTGAGGTTGACCGGGCGGCCAGCCAGGAAGTGTCTTTCCAGTTGGCGCGCTTGCCCGATCTTTTCGAGATTCGCAGTGAACCTGTCGCCCTTGCGTCAGTGCAAGTTGATGGCGAAGCAATGGGTCAAACGCCATTGACGGAATTGGCTCTGCATCCCGGTGAACATGAGTTGCTGGTTAGCGCGGACCGGTTCCTTGACCACCGTGAGACGATTCAGGTCGAAGGGGGTGGGAGCAGGAAAGCGCTGACCATACGCCTGGAGCCGGCCTGGGCAAATGTGGAGTTGATCACGGAGCCGGTCGGTGCGCAGGTTTTCATTGACGAAGAAAAAATTGGCGATACACCGGTGATCGTCGAAATGCTGCAAGGAATGCGCCAGTTAAGAATCAGCAAGACCGGTTTCAAGACCTGGCAGGAAAACATCAGAATTATTGCCGGGGAAAACCAGCAACTTCCGATAACGCTGGTCAAGGCAGATGGCAAAGTGGTCATTCGTACTGATCCGCCGGGAGCGAGTGTGACTATCAATTCGCGATATCGCGGACGAACGCCCTTGAATATCGCCCTGGCCCCGGATCGGGAATATCAGCTGAGCTTTAGCCTGTCTGGTTATGAGAAAGCCACACGCAAAATATCGGTGCGCTCCGATCAGGATGGCAGCGTGCTGGTCAATATGCGGGTGATGCTTGGCAGGGTTGATATTCGTAGCGAACCCACCGGCGCCACGGTAAAAGTGGATGGTGTCGATCGGGGAGTCACCAATCTGGTGCTCGAGTTATCTGCGCAGCCACACCTGGTCGAATTTTCCAAGCCGGGTTATGCGCCATATCATGCCAGGGTCACGCCGAGACCTGGCTTCGATCAGCAGCTTGTAGGCAGGCTGAAGACACTGGAGCAGGCTCGCTGGGACTCGATTCCAACGACCCTAAAAACCGGTCTTGGCCAGTCGTTGAAGCTGGTGCGTAGCGGTAGTCTGAGTATGGGCGCTCCGCGCCGTCAGCAAGGTAGACGCGCAAACGAAATCCAGCATCCGGTGAAACTGACCCGGGCATTTTATCTTGGCACGCACGAGGTCAAAAATGCGGATTATCGGCGGTTCAAGCCGGAGCATGAATCGGGGTCGGTCAAGAGCACCAGTTTGAACCAGGGGACCCATCCGGTTGTCCAGGTAAGTTGGCAGGACGCTGCCAACTTCTGTAATTGGCTGAGCAACAAGGATGGATTGCCGGCGGCATATGTCGAGAAGAATGCAAAATTGGTCGCGGTCAGTCCGATGAATACCGGATATCGTTTGCCGAGCGAAGCCGAATGGGCTTTCACGCAACGTGTAGCGGGTGACGAGGTCAGGAATATGTATCCGTGGGGAGATACGCTGCCACCGAAAGCGGGCTCGGGAAATTTTGCCGATGTTTCGGCAAGATCAGTTTTGTCGGCGGTAATCGCAACCTATGATGACAAGTACCTTGCAACGGCGCCGGTTGGGCATTTCGATGCGAGCGAGAAAGGCTTTTTTGACCTGGCCGGCAATGTCTCAGAATGGATTCACGACTATTATTCTGCGGACCCATTGATGGTCGGGAAGATTACGGTAGACCCACTCGGATCGGCCGACGGGGAGTATCATGTCGTCAGGGGATCCAGCTGGACATCAGGCAATATTACTGAGTTGCGGGTGAGCTTTAGAGATTACGGCAGCGATCCTCGGCACGACCTCGGATTTCGGCTGGCCCGATACCTTGAATAGGCGGAGTCGCGGAAGATGATGAGCAAAGCACGGGCAATATTTTGCGGACTGCTGCTAACAACGCAGTTACTTTTTGCGTCACAGCTTGCAGCACAGGATACAGATGAATTGCCTGCGGTTGAGCAGACGGTGCAGGTCGAGCAGGAAGATCCGACGCTGACCGAACTTGCCGGGGAATCGCCTGCAACGGAGGATTCCGAAGCAAGCCAGGATCAGCCGCGGACCATTGATGATCTGGATAGTTTTGTGCCTAGTGAAGAAGTGTCCAGCGACCTGTCCATTTCCTATCCGGTAGATATTTGATTAACCAGGGATAACTATGAAGCGACGACTGCCAGTTGAATTTCTTTACCAGGTGTTTTCCCTGATCGTCGCGGTGATCATCGTACACGCAATCTATGTATCGATGGTCAGGCCGAAGGCAGATGCCATATTGCTGGAGCGGAATATCCTGATGGAACAGGACGCCCACTATACACCGCCACGATCCTTGTACGTGATCATCAGGGATTTCGAGCAGGAAACCTGTTTTATCCTGATGCTATGGGCGCTCGCCCTGATGGGTTACAAGGCCATCGAAACCAGCAAGGAGCGCCGCTTTGTGTTCGAGAAACTGGTTGATGTAACCGCTGGCACGAGCATCCTGCCGGAGGATACGCGGGAGTATGCGAGATCATTGCAGGCCATGGCCCCCGAGGACCAGCGTCGTCTGTTGCCGCGTGCTTTGTTGACCGCCCTGCATCGGTTCCGCTCGACCAAAAGTATTCAGGATGTTTCCACGGCAGTTAAGATCATCTGCGACACAGAGTATGAGCGGATGGACACCGAGTTATCCATGGTGCGTTATCTCGCCTGGGCGATCCCATCGGTCGGATTTATCGGTACCGTGCGTGGCATCGGGCAGGCGCTGGGACGAGCCAACGAGGCTGTCGCCGGTGACATAAGCGGCGTGACCCAGTCACTGGGTGTCGCCTTTAACTCTACCTTTGTCGCGCTCGTTATCAGCATCGTCCTGATGTTTTTACTGCATCAGTTGCAGGAAGCACAGGAACGGCTGGTTCTCGATTCACAGAGCTATGTCGATGAGCAACTGATCCGCTACCTGCAGGTCCGCTAAGCCAGGAGATATCGTTGTCTGAACTCGTACTGGAAATAAATGATATCGGCCTTACGGTCAGCGATGGCAAACGGGCCTTGTTGTCCAGCCCCGCCGGTGCGGTGCTCAATGGCAATAACATCGAGGTAGGTGAGCCGGCGTTTCGGAAGTCGAGGCTCAGGCCGTTGTGGGCGAACAACCGTTTCTGGAGCCGTCTTGACCAGGTGACACTGACAAATCCTTCCGAAACGCCGGAAGCAGCCTGCTGGTCTTGGTTCCAAGCACCTGGGACCAGCCGCAGCTGGGCCTGTTGCTGGGGATTGCCGCAGATTTGAACATCCCGGTCAGCGGGTTGGTCGATTCAGCGGTTGCGGCGGGGGTGTCTATGGAGCCAGCTGTTCCGCATCTCCACCTCGACCTGCAACAGGGAAGATTTGTTCTGACTGAATTGCAAAGCAGAACACAACTTTCGCGCTCGGGTGTTTTTATAATTTGTGAAACAGGGCTGTCTGCGGTCAGGGATGGATGGGCCAATATTATCGCCGATGTTTTTGTTCGCCAGACTCGCTTCGACCCCCTGCATACGGCAGCGACCGAGCAACAGCTTTACAACAAGCTGGATGGCTGGCTGGTTGAAATCGAAGCCGTGGGTAGCGCGGCTCTGGAAATGAGCGCTGGGGAGAAATCCTACACCGTGCAGGTGGCCGGCGATCAACTCTTGTCGGCCAGCTCGACTATCTACCCGCAAATCGTCCAGCAAATCAGGCCTCGCGCAAAAGGCATATTGGCGGTCAGCCACCGTCTTGCCGATTTTCCGGGGCTCAAAGACAGCCTTGAGTTGATTGCCGGTCTTGAGCTCAAGTGGCTGGATGAAAATGCAGCCGCACGAGGCGCCCTTGCTAAAACCGGCCTGTTCAAGACGGACCCGGATACCCGAAACGTCAATTTCCTGACCAGTCTGCCGTTGTCTGCAGAATCCTCAGGCGAGCAGGCTGCGGTGACGGATGAGCTGCTGCCAAGCCATCTGCTGTATCGCGCGCGCGCGTATCCACTGGATCAAGGGCCGATTGTGCTTGGTGCGGATCCAAAAGCGGGTGGCAGAGCGATCACGCTGGTCGGCATGCTGGATGGCGTGTCCCGGAAACATTGCACGATCAATCAAATAAAGGGTCGAACTCATGTCGAGGATCACTCAAGCTATGGGACCTTTGTTAATGACAGAGCAGTTACGGGTACTGCGGCTTTGGTCCTGGGTGATGTCATCCGCATGGGATCGCCCGGTGAAACCGCGCAACTGATTGGCATGAGTAAATAATATGGCACGCCGGAAGAGATCGATGAATGTTTTTAGTCTGTCTTTTCTGGATGTCATGTCTTGCGGTTTTGGCGCGGTCGTCCTGGTTTTCCTGATTATGAACCATTCGAGCGAGAGGACTAAACAAGAGGTCAATGTCGAACTGTTATCAGAGGTGGCGCGGCTTGAGGAACTGATCCTTGAAGGTGACGAGTATCTGGTCCAGGTTAAGAATACCGTCAAGATTCTGCAGGAGAAAAACACCACTACCGATGGCCTGGCAAATACGGTCGATCAGAATCTGAAAAGCATCCGCGTGGAACTGGCGAAGCTCGATCTGGATACGCTGGCGAGTGAAGAAAGCATCAACAAACTGAAAACAGATCTCCAGGCGCAGGACGAAGAGCGCCGCCGTTTGGAAGGGGGCGTCGAAGAGGGCAAGCAACAAGGTGAGAATGTCCGTTCATTCACGGGTGAAGGAAATCGTCAGTATCTGACCGGAATGCAGATGGGCGGGGAACGCGTACTGATTCTCCTCGATGCATCGGCGAGCATGCTTGATGAGACTATTGTCAATGTTATCCGGCGAAGAAACATGCGCCCGGAGCAAAAGCTGGCTGCAAGAAAATGGCGGCGAGCGGTTAAGACGGTTGAATGGCTGACTGCACAGATCCCGCCGGGCAGCCAGTTTCAGTTCTATACCTTCAATACTACTGCAACACCGCTGCTCGAAGGGACTCGTGGCCGATGGCTGGCCGCGGCCGATGGCAGCGATCTTAACCGTGCGGTCGAGAGTCTGCGTCATGTGGTACCCGAAAAAGGCACTAGCCTGCATGCGTCGTTTCAGGTGATTTCTACATTGAGCCCACGCCCGGATAACGTGTTCTTGCTGGTCGATGGTTTGCCGACCCAGGGTGAAACTATCCGCGAGAAAGGCGT
>JAPUHG010000163.1 GCA_027297845.1 Gammaproteobacteria bacterium
GCATGAACTGCGGCATGCCCATGGCGCCCGCATAGGAACCGACAGGGGTCAGTGGGTCTATATTCTGCTCGCGTGCCAATTCAAAGAATTTCGCCAGTTCCCGACGGAAAAATTTTTGTCGTGGCGGGTAATCGAAGGCCAGTGTACTCAGCGCGTCTATGATTCTGTTTTTGCCCGGGCGGTCCCCGTAATAGGTTTCCACGCCGATTATCGCGGCGATAATTTCCGCATCGACACCCGATGTATCCGCCGCGGAAAGAATTGCGGCCAGGTTGTCGCGATAAAAATCCCGGCCACGTTTTATGCGTTCATCGGTCAGGAATATTTGCCGATACTGGTACCAGGATTTAACTTTTTCGGCCGGCCGACTAATGAGCTCGATTATTTTCGGGCTGGATTCCGCCTGGCTTAGCCAGCCTGCCAGTTGTTCGCCGTCAAACCCATGAGCGCTTTGCATTTCCTGAATGAACGCGTGGATGTCTGCTCTTTCGATATCCATGGCGCGGGCGGGCGCAAGCGGTGCCAGGAAGAAAACAAGAAGGAAAAGACGAAAACCGATTTTCTGAAGGTCGTTATGCAATAACATTTATGGTCGGGTCACGTTGGCAGCAGTTTCCGATGGGTCTGGAAAGACATCAGCATACCGAAACCCACCATCAGGGTCACCATCGAAGTTCCGCCATAACTGACCAGCGGCAGGGGGACGCCGACGACCGGCAACAGTCCCGTGACCATCCCGGTATTAACAAAAACATAAATAAAGAAAGTCAGGCTGATTGACCCGGCGAGCAACCGGCAGTAGGTATCCTGACCATGCACCGCAATGTACAGGCCGCGGCCGACGACAAAAAGATAGGCTACTAATATTGACAGCAACCCAAGCAAACCGAACTCCTCCCCGAGTACGGCAAAAATAAAATCGGTCGATCGTTCGGGAAGAAACTCGAGATGGGCCTGTGAGCCATTTAGCCAGCCCTTGCCGAATACACCGCCAGAGCCGATAGCAATCTTTGACTGGATAATGTGATACCCGGAGCCAAGCGGATCTGTTTCCGGGTTGAGAAAAGTCCAAACACGTTGTTTCTGGTAATCACGCATGAAATGCCAGAGGATCGGCAACGCCCCCATCGCGAGACCACCGGCCAGGAGAATAAACCTGAACGACAGGCCAGCGAGCAGTATCAGCAGGATGCCCGATGCACAGATCAGCAACGCGGTGCCTAAATCAGGTTGCCTGGCGATCAAAATGGTCGGTAGCAAAACAATGACCAGCAGCTTTGCCAGGTCCCTGGCGCCAGGCGGCAGCCTGCGATCGTGCAACATCCACGCGGCCATCATTGGCACCGCCAGCTTCATGATTTCCGCCGGCTGAAAGCGGATCAGGCCGAGATCCAGCCAACGCTGCGCTCCTTTGCCGGTGGCCCCGGTAACCAGCACCAGTACCAGCATGATCATGCCCGCCAGGTATAACCACGGAGACCACATGCGCAGGTATTTCGGTGGAATCTGGGCGACCAACAGCAAGGCGGCGAGCGCAACACCGATTCTGACCAGCTGCCGGAAGACCAGGTCACTTTGCTGGCCACCGGCGCTATACAGCACGAACAGACCGGCGCCGGCCAGCAACAGCAGGGCGGTCAGTAGTGGACCGTCGATACACAGTTTTCGCAGAGTTCGCCCGGCAAAACTCATCGCGCGGTTAGGTCTGAATTGCTCACCTTCCGAAAAAATCATTGTTTTTGCTCACGGTACCAGGCATCGAGAACCTGTCTGACCACTGGCCCGGCCGCTCTGCCGCCGCTGCCGCCGTTTTCGACCAGTACGGAAATGGCTATCTGCGGGTTCTCCAGCGGGGTGAAAGCGATGAACAACGCGTGGTCTCGCAGGCGCTCATCAATTTCTTCTTCCTCGTACTCCTCTTCCTGGCCAATGCTGAACACCTGCGCGGAACCTGTTTTTCCGGCCATCTTGTATTCCCCGCCCAGGGCAGCCGCCCAGCCGGTACCACGCGGCGTGTTCATGACCGCCGCCATGGCCTTATGAATTTCATCCCAGTGCCGGTCGTTCGCCAATTCGACCGGGGCCAGTTCCTGCGGTGGAATCTCGGTAATCTCGCCACTCAGTGGGTCGCGAAAAGCCGTAACGAGTCTCGGTTTGAACCGCTTTCCCCGGGTTGCCATGGTCGCCGTGAAGTGGGTGAGTTGCAGTGGCGTCGCCAGCATATAACCCTGCCCGATACCGGTAATAACCGTTTCCCCGGGAAACCAGATTTGCTCGGAGCGCCTGGAAAAGGCTCCTTTCTTCCACTCTCGCGATGGCATCAGGCCCTTTTTCTCGCCAGGAAGGTCCACCCCGGTGATCTTGCCAAAACCAAAATCCGCGAGCATTGCATGAATACGGTCGATCCCCAGTTCCATCGCCAGCATATAGAAATAGACGTCGCAGGATTCGGCGATCGCGTCATGCAGATCGGTTATCCCGTGACCTTCTTTTTTCCAGTCACGATAACGGTGCTCGTTGCCGGGGATGGAGTAATAGCCCTCGCAAAGAACGCTTTGTCCCGGCGTGACGGCATGGTACTCGAGCCCGGCCAGCGCGAGAAAAGGCTTTACGATGGATCCGGGTGGATAAGTGCCGCTGAGTACGCGATCAAACATTGGTTTATCGGCGTTGTTTTGCAGGGCGAAATACTCTTCATTGCTCATGCCACCGGCGCTGAACAGGTTTGGATCGAAACCGGGTTGGCTGACCAGGGCGAGAATATCGCCGTTATTGACGTCGATGGCGACCACCGTGCCGCGCCGATCCCCCAGCGCTTTCTCGGCAGCGATCTGCAAACGGCTGTCCAGGCTCAGGATCAGGTCGCTGCCTGGTACCGGTTCTTTGCGGTTGCGGAACAGCTCCTCACTGGCGCCGCCTTTGGGATCCATCTCACGGCCTTGTGCGTTGACCAGCAATTGGCGGTTACCTGGTTCACCGTGCAGTTGGTCTTCGTACTGACGCTCGATACCGGTTTTTCCAATGTGGCTGGTCGCGGCATAACGACTCGTCGCAATCCGTTTCAAATCAAACTCGGATATCGCGCCGACATAGCCCAGGACGTGTACGGCGCTCGATCCCAGCGGGTAACTTCTGACCAGTGCAGCCTGAATATCGACGCCGGGGAATTCGTGCCGGTGTACAGAAAACCTGGCCAGTTCCTCATCGTTCAGCCGGTAGCGTAAAGGGACGGCTTCGAAACTTCTTTTGCCGCGCCTGGCCCGAAAAAAGCGCTCTCTTTGCTCGTCATCGATCAGATCAAGTTCCATCAGCCGGTCAAGCGTCCGCTCGATGTCGGATACCTGTTCCGCTATCAGCGCCATCTGGTAAACCGGCAGGTTCTCCGCCATGACCACTCCGTTGCGGTCGAAAATGATGCCGCGGGTAGGCGCCAGGGGCTGAATCCGGACGCGATTGCCGTGCGATAGATCGGCATAACGTTGATATTCAACGACTTGTAGATGTATCAGGCGATTGGTTAACAGGCCGCTCAAGAGGAGCATGCCGGCGAGCGCCCAGATGACTCGGTTGTTGAACAACCGTTGCTCGGCCCAGGTGTCCTTGATCGGTTCTTGGCGGAGCATGAGTCAGGCCCGGCGGGCGACAACCAGCGCCCACTTCAGCACAGCGCACATGGGAAGCCATAGAGCGGTACTGGACAAGACCGGCATCCATCTCTGCATTCCACTGGTCGTAAAACCGGCAACGCCGTCAACCCAGAATAGAAGAAACTCGTACACCAGGATCAGCATGAGTACCGTCAGCGCCTGTTGTCCTTTTGGGAACACGCGAATTCGCAGATGCAGTTTGAGGCTGATGAACGCAATTACCATGAGGGCCAACGCGTGCTGACCGAGCAGCGTACCGGTTAGCGTGTCCATGGCGATGCCGATTAGCCACGCACCAAGCAGGCCAAAACGCTCGGGCTGGTGGATCGTCCAGTACACGACCAGCATAGCGAGCCAGGCCGGCCGCCAGGCGCTGATAAAGTCGGGTAGTGGCAAGATGGTCAGCATCAAACCCAGGATCAGGCTGCCAAAAACGAAGCCATCGAATCTCCTGATGGGCGCCATTATTCGGATCCTCCGGCAGGAGCAGACGCGTCATTATCGGTAGCTGAATCTTGCTCATCGCCCGACCAAACGAGCAGTAGTTCGCGGACCTTGTCCAGTTCTGCCGCCGGCGCGGCCTCGACATGAGCAAACGGCCGGGTCGGGTCTATTTCTATTTTGTTGACTTCCGCGACCGGATAACCTGCCGGGTACACGCCGCCCAGCCCAGAGGTAACCAGCAGATCGCCGAGCCTGATGTCCGCATTGTTGGTCAGGAACGGGAGATTCAGGACCTGGGCGTTACCGGTTCCGACCGCAATGGTTCGCAAACCGTTGCGATTGACCTCCACCGGCACCGCATGCTCGGGATCGCTTATCAGCAGCACCTGTGAGCTCAATGGGCCAAGATCGCTGATCTGACCAACTATTCCGAATGCATCGACCAGGGCCTGTCCGCGATAGGTGCCCGCGGTGCTTCCTTTGTTGATCGTCAGCAGGCGGCGATAGGGATTCAGGTCGATGGCCATGATCTCCGCGACCATGGTGCGATCCGTCATCAAGGCGGCGGTGTCCATCAGCGCCCTCAGCCTGGCGTTTTCAGCCTCGATGGCAATCATCTTTTGAACGCTGGCATCGCTGCGCAGTTGCCGGCGACGCAGGTCCTGGTTTTCCGCAAGCAGTCGACGCCGGCTGGACAGGCTGGCGGAGACCCAGTCCGCAAACGAAAACGGCAGGTCTACAAAGGCCTGGATCGGGTATACGGCGATATTGAGTTTCGAGCGTATGAACTGGAGATGGTTCTCGCGGCTGTCGAGGACCATGAGCAGGATCGAGCAAGCCAGCAGCAGAAAAAGCCGCATACCCAGCGCTGGGCCGCGACCGGGTAATGCATCTGTCGGCTTTATTCCTACCCAGGCCGTGTGCTCACCTCATCACCCGGCCACCCGCCGGATCTATTCCAGGCCAAGGGCTCCCGGGCCATGTTCGTCAACCATGTCCAGTATGATTCCACCGCCTCTCGCAACACAAGTCATTGGATCGTCGGCAATCACGACGGGAAGTCCGGTTTCCTCGGTCAGCAGCTTGTCGAGCTCTCGCAATAACGCGCCACCCCCGGTGAGCACAATGCCGCTTTCGGCAACATCGGAGCCCAGTTCCGGCGGGGTTTGTTCCAGCGCCGCCTTGACCGCGCCGACGATGCCTTGCAATGGTTCCTGCAGCGCCTCGAGTATTTCATTGCTATTCAGATTGAAACTGCGCGGCACGCCTTCCGACAGGTTACGGCCTTTGACTGATATCTCGTTGACCTCCTGCCCCGGGTACGCCGATCCGACCTCGTGCTTGATGCGCTCTGCCGTCGCCTCGCCGATCAAGATACCGTAGTTGCGCCGGACATAGGCAATGATGGCGTCGTCAAAGCGATCGCCGCCGATTCTGACCGACGCCGCATAGACAATACCGCCGAGCGAGATAACCGCGACCTCGGAGGTGCCGCCACCAACATCAAGCACCATCGAGCCACGCGCTGCCTGCACCGGCATGCCGGCACCGATAGCGGCGGCCATGGGTTCTTCGATCAGGTAAACCTTGCGGGCGCCCGCGCCCTCGGCGGATTCGCGGATGGCGCGGCGCTCGACCTGGGTCGATCCATAGGGGACGCAGATCAGGACGCGTGGACTGGGGCGAAAAAAGGTCCCGTCATGTACTTTCTTGATAAAGTACTGAAGCATTTTCTCGGTCACCGTAAAGTCCGCGATGACGCCGTCTTTCAATGGCCGGATGGCGGTGATATTGCCAGGCGTCCTGCCGAGCATGTCCTTGGCTTCCTGGCCGACGGCCTGCAGGACTTTTCCACCTCGGCCCGGCTCTTCACGGATGGCAACCACTGACGGCTCGTTCAGAACGATTCCACGTCCGCGGACATAAATAAGGGTGTTCGCAGTGCCCAGATCAATGGACAAGTCGTTGGAGAAAAATCCCCGTATATTCTTAAACATTCAAGTGAAAAACCCGCGCTAAGTAGAGGCTTTAAAAGGACGCGCTACTCTAGCAACGGGTGGCACATTGAGCAAGCACAGGTGTATGATTATCCGCTTGTTCCCGGCCCCCCTGGAGTGGGTTTTTACTGTCGTCCGATGGAGACAAGCGCATGTCACTGAGTCGCAAAGAGATGAACAACATTGCTCATCTCGCTCGACTGGAAATTTCAGAGGAAGAGGTGGCCGTGTTTGCGGATAATTTGTCCCGCATTATCGATTTTGTCGAGCAACTGAGTAAAGCCAGCACTGACGACGTACTGCCCATGGCCCATCCACTGGATATGGCGCAAAGGCTCAGGGCCGACGAGGTGACGGAAACCGATCACCATCTGGAGTTTCAACAAAACGCCGCCAACGTGGAAGATGGCCTTTATCTGGTGCCGAAGGTGCTGGAATAGGGTTCACGGCGAAACGGCGGAAAACGGATTCGAATGATCCGGAATGCGTCCGCAAGCGGCGGTTGCCAGTCCCGATTTTACAGAAAATCAGCCTGTTGTTTTTCAACAGTGAATGACCATAAGGTGAATCATGCACGACAAGACCATCGCCCAGCTCTCCAGGTCGTTGGAATCCGGTGACTTTAGCAGCGAGGAACTGACCACTCACTTGCTCGGCCGGGTTGAACGGCTGGGTCCGCAGCTGAACGCTTTCGTCACCGTGACCGGTGAACTGGCGCTCGAGCAGGCGCGTGCCGCGGACCAGCGCCGGGCCGCCGGCGATGCGGGCCCGCTGACTGGAATTCCCATCGTGCATAAGGATCTTTTTTGCACCAAAGGCGTGCTGACAACGTGCGCGTCGCGGATTCTGGATAACTTTGTTTCACCCTATGACGCTACGGTCGTCAAGAATCTGCGGGAAGCCGGCACCGTGATGCTGGGGAAAACCAACATGGACGAGTTCGCGATGGGCTCGTCCAATGAAAACAGTTGCTTTGGTCCGGTCAAAAACCCATGGGATGAAACCCGTGTTCCAGGTGGCTCATCCGGTGGCTCGGCAGCTGCGGTTGCGGCCCGCCTCGTGCCCGGCGCAACCGGTACGGACACCGGTGGCTCTATACGTCAGCCGGCCGCATTGTCTGGTATCACTGGGCTCAAACCGACCTATGGCAGGGTTTCCCGCTATGGCATGGTGGCCTTTGCCTCCAGTCTCGATCAGGCTGGCACGCTGACGCGCAGCGCCGAGGATGCAGCGATCATGCTCGGCGCAATGGCTGGTTTCGATCCGAAGGATTCGACCAGTGCCGAAAAAGACGTGCCGGATTACCGGGCAACGCTAGACGACAGCCTGGATGGTTTGCGTATTGGAGTACCCAGGGAGTTTTTCGACGATGGGCTGGCGCCGGCGAACAAGACAGCCGTCGAAGACGCGATCCGCGAACTCGAAAAACTCGGCGCGAAGATCAGTGAAATCCGTTTGCCGAACCTGGGGTTGTCGGTGCCTACTTATTACGTGGTGGCGCCGGCCGAATGCTCATCGAATCTCTCCCGTTTCGATGGCGTTCGATTCGGCCATCGCGCAGAAAAATACGCTGACCTGACGGATATGTACGAAAAGACCCGCGGTGAAGGATTTGGCGCCGAGGTCAAGCGGCGCATCATGACCGGCACCTACGTGCTATCGGCAGGATACTATGACGCTTATTACTTGAAGGCGCAGAAAGTCCGCCAGCTGATTGCGGCCGATTATGCGGAAGCATTCAAATCGGTGGATCTGATCGCGGGCCCGACGACCCCGACGCCGGCTTTTGAACTCGGCGCCAAAACCGACGATCCGATCACGATGTATCTCAACGATATTTATACGATCGGCGCCAACCTGGCGGGCCTGCCGGGCCTGTCCGTACCTTGTGGGTTGGTCGATGATTTGCCGGTGGGGTTGCAGATTGTTGGCTCCCACTTTGGCGAGGCGCGGTTATTGAATGCGGCACACCGGTTTCAGCAGGTCACGGACTGGCACACTCGTGCACCGGAAATAGATTAGTCGGGGATTCCCCGGAGGCAAGACATGGAATGGGAAGTCGTTATCGGGTTGGAGATTCACGCTCAGCTCGCCACCCGAAGCAAGATTTTTTCAGGCAGCTCGACGGCCTATGGCGCGGAACCCAATAGCCAGGCAAACCTGGTCGATCTCGGTTACCCGGGCGTCCTGCCGGTGCTCAACGGCGCGGTAGTCAAGATGGCCGTCAAATTCGGTTTGGCGGCGAATTGTGAAATTTCCCGGCGTTCCGTATTCGCCCGCAAGAACTATTTTTACCCGGATCTTCCGAAAGGCTATCAGATCAGCCAGTTTGAACTACCGATCGTCGGTAATGGCGAGATTTACATCAATCTGGACGACGGCACGCGCAAACGCGTCGGTATCACCCGGGCACACCTGGAAGAAGATGCCGGCAAATCCCTGCACGAGGACTTCCATGGCAAGACTGGTATCGATCTGAACCGTGCGGGCACACCGTTGCTGGAAATCGTTTCCGAGCCGGACATGCGTTCGGCGAAAGAGGCGGTCGCTTATATGAAAGGCATGCACACGCTGGTCAGATACCTGGAAATCTGTGATGGCAATATGCAGGAAGGGTCTTTTCGTTGCGATGCCAACATTTCGGTCAGGCCAAAAGGCCAGGAAGAGCTGGGTACCCGTGCCGAGCTCAAAAATCTTAACTCCTTCCGCTTCGTAGAGAAGGCGATCAATTTTGAGGTAGAGCGTCAGATCGACCTGATCGAGTCCGGTGGAAAGGTGGTGCAGGAAACTCGCCTTTACGATTCCGCAAAAAATGAAACCCGGACCATGCGTGCAAAAGAAGAGGCAAACGATTATCGCTATTTTCCCGATCCCGATCTGCTGCCCTTGCTAATTAGCGAGGAAGATATCGAGGCGATACGCAGCACGCTACCTGAACTGCCGGACGCAAAACACGAGCGGTTTTGTAGCGAGTACAAACTGAGCGACTACGATG
>JAPUHG010000164.1 GCA_027297845.1 Gammaproteobacteria bacterium
TTGGCGATCGCGATTATTGCAACTGGCGTCGCGATGTTAGTGTTGGCCGATACCGTTTCCGACTTTATTCAAAAAAATCGCAAGTACGAGGTGCTCGGACTTTTTATTTTGCTGATTGTGGGAATAGTACTTTTGGGTGAAGGTGGGCACGCCGCAAATCTTGAACTTTTTGGTCATGCGGTCGAACCGATGGCCAAGTCCACCTTCTATTTTTCCATTGCCGTACTAGTGGTTGTCGATGTAATTCAGACCGGATATCAACAAAAACTGAGCGTCGTACGCAGGCGACAAACTTAGGGCTTGCCCTTAGGAAAACGTCTTTTTCGTTTTTTTCAACCAGTCGAGGGCACCAGGCGTACTCTGCCAGACAGCGCGCATTTCCTTGCGGTAGTACCAGGCCTGATCGTCACCGCCAAACACAACGCCCTCGGGGTCCAGGGTGGGTTTTTTGATCCGTTTCGCGAGCAGATATCGCGGTATCTTGTCGAGTAGTTCCAGTGATTCACCCAGAGCTGCCTCAGCTTCTTTCACCCTGCCGAGGCGGTACAAAGCCAATACCCTTCCGAAGGCAACCTCGGGGTGGCTGTCATTCGGAAAACTCTCTGCGAGCTGCAGCGCTTCGCGATCCCTGGACTCATGAATCAGTTGGTTCATGACAATCAAGCGATAGCCGTGATTGTCGTTCGGGTTGATGGAAATCATTCGCTGTGCACAGCGCTCGATCTCATCGTTCTCGCCCATCATGATGGCCAGGTTCACCAGTCGGGATAAACTGCGCAACGCCGGGCGGTTTTCGGGAATGATCCAGTCGAGTCGTGGTTCCCCGGCTACCACCAACACCTTTTCAAGTATCGCCTCGGCGCGCTGCAAGATTGGATTAAACAAGGTGTCGTTCAGCCATCTCGCTCCAAACTGTGGATGCACGATGAGCGCTGTGGCCAGATCGTCAAGGATATCCAAACTATCGAACGCCGCCGGATTTCGTTGCAACCAACCCGACCATTCCAGTTCTTCGATAACTTCCCAGGGGTCATCTTGCTCGAACGGGATCTCGTGAAGTGAGAAGGGTTTATCCATCGGGTAGATTCCGTGCCAGTCCAACTCCAGTCTTCTCAGTTTGTCCGGTGTTTGCAGGGCCCTGACTTTAACTTCGACCATCTGAGCATCGTCCGGATCGGAAGCGGCCATACTGTCGCTAAGAGTGTATGTTGGCAGCGGTCTCTCCAGTACACTTTCCAGCCATTGCCTGAGTAAAAGCCCGGCATCGTTGATCATTTCCAGGCTGATATCCGCAAATGCCTTGCTCGGGTTTTTGGCAACCTCGATCAGAAAATTCAATGGCATCTCGTCATCGCCCAGGCCCGCGCGACGCAGACGGCGAATCCAGAAATCGGCACGCTCCGCAGATTTCTCATTGTGCCCCTGCGCATTGAGAATTTGTACCTCCAGAACGCTCAGGCTGATCGAATCGGGATCATCTCGCTGCGCATTTCGAAACGCCAACCAGGCGCCATCCGGATCACCGTTATCCATTCGAATCGTTGCCTGCCGCTGCCAGGCGCCGGAGCGTAGCGGAGACCGCGGAACGGTATCGATGATGGCGCGCAGAAAAGCGATTTTAACGCGGTGATGGCCGAGATAATCATAGGCGTTGCACAGCAGGGTCAAGGCAAATTCCGCATCGTCATTGGTTTTGTGGACTTCGCCCTCGAACAGGGGTTTCAACAGTGCTACCGCCTTTTTAGGTTGTTCGGATTCGAGATAGTCTTGCGCAATCATATTCAGTGCGTCCAGCGGCACACGGTTTTCCCGGATCGCACCCGCAGCGATATCCTTGTCGAGTTTTTCATACACGATCGGCCACAGTTCATTCGTGGAGAGCGAGGGCAGACTGGGTAATCGCGCGCAGCAATTCTTGTATTTCTTGTCGGACCCGCAATGACAGCGATCATTGCGTTTGGGCGTCGGCATCGGTCGCGGCCTGAAAAGATTTGAAGGCAGCGGAACACCGTTCCAGATCATGCTCGCGAAATTGGCCGCCAGCGAGCGGGCCATATCCGAATCCATGACGATCTGATCCGAATTGCGCGCCATCAGCTCACTGAACCGCCCCTCCGGAAGCTCTTCAGGGCCAGTGTAATAATCATAAATGTGCTCACGCATCCAGTTCACAAAAAGCTGGGGGTTTTCATGGCTAAGGATCTGACCGACGGCATCGCTAACCAATGCCTCCAGTTCAAAGGGAATTTCGTTGAGGTCAGTGTCGAAATTTGCCATTGTTATTTGTTTTCCCGGCGTTGTGCAGGTGAGCCAATTGTGTACCTGACCGAAGTTGAAGGCAATCACCCAACCACAAAAGCGAAGACCTGTGAGGTCAACACATCATCGGAGATTGGTGTCGAGTCGTAGCGATTCGAGGCATCGACCCGGCGCCACTTACCGGCAAGCTCAAGCGCCTGTGCCTTGGCTTCGAAAATGTCACCCAGGTAGGTGCGCGAGATCGAAAACACAATATGCCCCCCGGGTCGCGTTACGCGCACCAATTCGTCCAGGCCATCAAGCGGCGCGTGGCCCTGGGTGAAAACACCGGCGGCCACCGTGGCGGCAAAGTCGTCATCGTCGAAATCGAGTCGCTCGCCAAGCAGGCCGGGGCGTAGGTCGTTGTATAGGTTCTTTTCTGCGGCGCGATCCAGCATGCCCTGAGAAGCATCGAATCCGAAGATTCTGGAGTAACCCAGCGCCTTCAGGATTTCTCCCATAATGCCGGTGCCGGTGCCGGCGTCGAGTACCGGGGCACCGCCCGGGGGTTGGTGACGTGTGAGCATCGCGGCCACCACGGCCGGATGGGTGTAGCCCAGACCCCGCATGTGCTGCTCGTAATCCTCAGACCATCGATCGTAGATCGCAGATGCCTGATCCGGTCCACTGGATGAGTAGACCTCGTGAAGTTCCCGGGTTTTTTCGTCTGGATTCGAATTTGTCATGGCGGTATTGCAAATCAGGTCTAAGCGCTACTCTACCGCTAGCGGTCCAAAAAGTTAAGTACCTCCCCCTCTCTGGTGTTATTCCGGCTGAGGCGATCTC
>JAPUHG010000165.1 GCA_027297845.1 Gammaproteobacteria bacterium
TGATGCCCTATGCGAATGTGTTGCTCAAAGAACTTGGCCAGGGCACGGTCGACTGGCAACCCAATTTCGATGGCACGCTCACCGAGCCGGTTTCGTTGCCGGCGAGACTGCCCAACATACTGCTCAATGGTACGACCGGTATCGCGGTGGGCATGTCGACCGATATTCCGCCGCACAATCTGAATGAGGTGGCCAGCGCCTGCATACGCTTGCTCGAAGAGCCAAAAACCAGCCTCGCCCAGTTGATGAAACACATCAAGGGGCCGGATTTCCCGACCGCGGGTCAAATCGTGAGCCCGCAAGAGGACATCCGGAAAATCTACGAGACCGGTAACGGGACGCTCCGTTTGCGTGCGCGATATGAAGTGGAGAATGGCGAAATCATTATCTATGAATTGCCGTGGCAGGTGTCGGGCAACAAGATCCTGGAACAGATCGCCAGCCAGATGCGGGCAAAAAAATTGCCGCTGGTCGATGATTTGCGCGATGAATCGGATCACGAAACACCGGTTCGCCTGGTCGTGTCGCCGCGTTCCAACCGGGTCAAAGTAGACGAGCTGATGTCGCATCTGTTTGCGACAACGGATCTCGAACGCACGGTACGGACGAATTTCAACCTGATCGGACTGAATGGCAAACCGCAGGTATTCGATTTACGCTCGCTGCTTGTCGAGTGGATCAAATATCGCTCCGCGACGGTGACCCGCCGGCTCAAGCATCGGTTGGAAAAAGTCGAACAGCGCATGCACCAGCTCGCAGGATTGCTGATCGCTTTTTTGAATATCGACGAAGTGATTGCGATTATCCGCAGCGAAAACGATCCGAAACCGAAGCTGATGAAGCGCTTCAAATTGTCGGACCTGCAGGCCGAGGCGGTGCTCAATCTGCGACTGCGGAACCTGGCCAAACTGGAAGAAATCAAGATTCAGGCCGAGCAGGAAGAACTGGCTGCCGAGCGCAAGACGCTCGGCCAGATATTGGCTGGCAAGGTGCGGCTTCGCAAACTGATTGTCAGCGAGATCAAGGAAGATGCGGAGAAGTTCGGCGACGATCGCCGCACGATCTTGCAAGAAAAGGCTGCGGCCCAGGCGATGGACGAGACCGCGCTGGTGCCCAGCGAGCCCGTAACCCTGGTGTTGTCACAACGCGGCTGGGCGCGGGCGGCCAAGGGTCATGAAATCGATCCGCTGTCTTTGAACTTCAAATCCGGTGATGCTTTCCAGGCGGCGGCGATCGGACGCAGTAATCAACTCGCGGTGTTCCTCGATAGTACGGGCCGCGCCTACAGTTTGCCGGCGCATACGCTGCCATCGGCCCGCAGTCTCGGTGAACCGCTATCCGGGCGTCTGAAGCCACCGGATGGTGCTATTTTTGCCGGTGTCATCATGGGGGAGGCCGATGATAAATGGCTGTTGGCCTCTGACGCAGGTTATGGTTTTATCGTGCGAACCATCGACCTGCAAAGCCGTAACAAGGCCGGCAAGCTGGCGTTAAGAGTGCCGAAGGGAGCCGGTGTCGTGGTCCCCGCCAGGGTGGTCGGCAAGGCAAAAGACCTTTGGGTGGTGGCGGCGACGACCGGTGGCCATCTGCTGAGCTTTCCGCTGGAAGAATTGCCCGAAATGGCCAAAGGCAAGGGCAACAAGATTATCGGTATTCCTAAAAAACTGATGGATAGCGGCGAGGAGCGGCTGGCGGCGGTTGCGGTCATCGGGCCGGAACAAAAGCTGACCATACTCTGTGGCGAACGCCACATGACGCTGGGTTATCACGAAATGGATCGTTACGAGGGTTCCCGCGGGCTTCGCGGCGCGCTATTGCCGCGCGGCTGGCGCAAGGTGACGGGTCTGCGAACGGAATAAAGCAGGCCCAGGCCGGTCAGATAATCTTGTAATTGGTGTTTTGGCCCACATTTAACAGCGTCACGCGGAGAAAAATCAGATGAATCGAATCGGGCTTTTCCTGGCGACCAACCTTGCCGTTATCCTGATCCTGAGTATCGCCATGCGGCTGCTCGGCGCAGACATCTACCTGGCGCAACAGGGTTATAACTACCAGGCCTTACTGGTGTTTAGTGCTGTATTCGGCATGGGCGGCGCGTTTATTTCTCTCGCCATATCCAAATGGGCGGCAAAACGTTCGACCGGTGCTCAGGTGATCGAGAAGCCTGCCAATGAAACCGAGAGGTGGCTGTTGAGTACGGTCGAACACCAGGCGCGCCAGGCAGGGATCGGCATGCCCGAGGTCGCCATTTTTCCAAGCCCCGAACCCAATGCATTTGCGACCGGCGCGAAAAAAGACGCGGCGTTGGTCGCGGTCAGCGCGGGCCTTTTGCAACAGATGACCCGCGATGAAGTCGAGGCGGTACTCGCACATGAGATTTCCCACATCGCCAACGGCGACATGGTGACCATGACCCTGATCCAGGGCGTTTTGAATACCTTCGTGTTATTCCTGTCGAGGATTATCGGCGGTATCGTCAACCGGGTGGTGTTTCGCTCGAATTCCAACTATGGCATCGGCTATTTTATATCCGTCATCGTTACTCAATTGCTGCTCGGATTCCTCGCGTCCTTCATCGTTGCCTGGTTTTCACGCTATCGTGAATTTCGCGCGGACGCCGGCAGCGCGAAACTGGCGGGCCGCTACAAGATGATCGCCGCGCTCGAGCGTTTGAAAAGCGCCCACGGTCCCGCCCAGTTACCAAAAGAACTCAATGCCTTTGGCATTTCCGGTGGCGGACAAGGCGGCTTCATGCAGCGATTGCGAATGAGCCACCCGCCGTTGGATGAACGCATTACGAGGTTGCGCGAGACGAATATTCACACCTAGGTCTGGTTGATTCTTACCGGCTGCTGCGTCTGGTTCGGATCGTCCTCCAGGACGACATCGGGTTCCTGCACGTAGTAGCCTTGCATGTATTCCACGCCCAGTTGCCACAAGGTCGCCATGGTATTTGCGTCCTGCACCTGCTCGGCAATGGTCAGCACCTTGTTTTCCCGCGCCGCATGAACGAGGTCACGCACCTGGTCCTGTAAATCGCTGTTGCCGGCAATGCCCTGCATCAGCGAGCCATCTATTTTTGCGTAGCCGACAGGCAGGCGTTTCAACAACTCGATGGAGTTTCTGCCGGCGCCAAAATGCTCCAGGGCAAGACTGCAACCCAGCGATTCCAGTTGCTTGGCGAGTTTGATGCTCGGTTCGATCTGCTGCGCGACATCGGATTCAGTCACCTGGAACACCAGTTTGTCAGCAGATATTTTCTGCTCGGCGATTTGTTTGCCCAGCCAGTCGACTAAAGAACCGTCGAGCAGTGAGTCTCTCGATAACCGGATGAAGACCCGGTCGGGATTTTTCATCTGGCAAAAGCTGATCGCGGCGCCGATAACCCAGCGGTCGATCGGTTTGATCAAGTCGTTGCGTTGAGCCGCCGGCAGAAAATCATTGGGTAGAATCACGCTGTCGTCATCATCGACCATGCGTACCAGCAGATCGAAAATCGCCATTTCTTCCCCGCAGAGGTTGGCAATCGGCTGGTGCATCAAACGGAAGCGGTTTTTGATCAGGGCTTGCTTGATACGTTTGACCCAGCCTGCGTCAAAGGCCCGAACCCGCGTATCGGTGCTGTTGAATTCCACGACGCTGAGCCGGTTGCCGCCTCTTTTCCTGCCCTTGGCATTCGCTTTCTCGGCACGCTTGAGCATCTCGCCGGCATCGTTGGAAAGCGCCTCCGGTGGCACCATGCCTACGGTTACGGTCAGCGATATCGATTTATCTCCGGCAGTGTAGTTATGCGCGGCCATCCGTTGTATCAAATTTTTGACCCAGGCATCGATATCCCGGCTGTTGCCTCGGTGTAACTGCGCACAAAAAATATTGCCACCGAACCGGCCATACAGGTCGCCGGGCTGGGTCAGCTCTTTGAGCAATCCCGCCATCTGAATCAGAATGCCCTCGGTTGCCAGGGGTCCGATTTCCTGGGTTATCGAGCCAAACTGATCGGGTTTCAGGTAGATCAGCGCTCGCACACCACTTTTCGGCTCCTTTTTCATGGTTTCGGTCAGCAGTTCGAGAAAATGCACGCGTTGAAAAAGACCGGTCGCCGGGTCCAGGTGGAGGGCGCGTTGCAATTTTTGCTCCGGCGCCTGGTGAGCGCCGTTTTCGGCGGCAATCGTGATCATTATGTCGGTCTTGCCGCCATTCCTGGTGCGCTTGAGTTCCAAATCCAGCATCAGCTTACTGCCATCGCTGATCAGGGCTGCGGCGCCAATGCGATCCAACTGCAGGCGACCCAGTGCACAGGCGATCAGCGCTCCCTTGAGCGTGACATGGCTGGCGCGATCAAATATGTCCAGAAACGGCTGACCAACCAGTTCGTTGTCGCTGACCCGGCCAAACTGTTCCAGCCAGGCCCGGTTTACCTTGATGATGATGCCTTCGCGGATTACCGCAATCGCATCCGCCGAGCTATGTAGCGCGGCGGAAAGCTGATTCTTGTAATTACGGACGGTCTTGCCGGCTTTGTTCAGCGCCTGTTCCAGGCGGAAAGCACGCAGCTCCCGCACGATAACCGACTGCAGGCGGCTTTCATGTTTTAGCGAAACCACGTCCTGCGCGCCAATTTTCATCGCGGTGGCGATTTTGTCCTCGTCTACAGACCGGCAGCAAACGACGACTGGAACGCGCGTGGCGAATCGATCACGGATCTTGATGACGACCTTCAGTTGGTTATCGAATTTTTCCAGGAAAGCGACGATGAGTTCCGGGTTGATCTGATCCAGACCATCGCCAAGTTCGTTGATGTTTGAAATCCATGAACAATGAACCGAACGTCCGGCATTGCGTAAGCTCTTGTTAAACGCTTCGACCTGATCCT
>JAPUHG010000166.1 GCA_027297845.1 Gammaproteobacteria bacterium
AATCGCTTTCAGCCTGTTTGGCAATCGCCTCACCCAATGCCGGATCTTCTTCCGCTGCGACCCAATTCCAAGCCGGTTTACCGACCTCATCGGCCATTTCCTGAACCACCTTAATTGCCGTTTGCATCTGTTCGTGACCGAACATAACGGCCCCGAGCATGACCTTCTCGGAAAGAATGTCCGCCTCGGATTCAACCATGAGCACGGCATTTGCGGTTCCGGCAACGACGAGATCAAGCTTCGACTCCTCGATCTGACTGTAGGTTGGGTTGAGCACGTACTCGTCATTAATGTACCCCACGCGCGCGGCACCGATTGGGCCGGCGAAAGGAATGCCCGAAATCGCAAGTGCGGCAGATGTACCTAACATTGCCGGTATATCGGGGTTAACGTCGGTATTGATCGACATGACCGTCGCGATGATCTGGATTTCATTCATGAAACCTTTCGGAAACAGCGGTCTGATTGGCCGATCAATCAGGCGGCAGGTTAAGGTTTCCTTTTCATTGGGACGGCCTTCTCGCTTGAAGAAACCACCGGGAATTTTGCCGGCTGCATAGGTTTTTTCCTGATAGTTGACAGTCAGAGGAAAGAACGGACGGCCCGCGTCGGCTTCCTTTTGACCGACGACGGTAACCAGCACCACCGTATCAGCCATGCTGACAAGGACAGAACCAGTTGCTTGACGAGCTATTTCACTCGTCTCCAAGGTGACCTCATGCTCACCGTATTGAAACGTTTTCTTAAAAGATGACACGATAAAAAATTCCTATAATCGAATAACTTTGAGAATTGCGGGCCGCCCGATATTCAGCGGGTGCAGCACATAAAAAATGTCCGGAAATGCGCCTAACGGCGTAGGCCGAGGCGTGATATTAATGCGCGATAGCGATCGCTATCTCTGTCCTTGAGGTAGTCCAGCAGCTTGCGCCGCTTGTTCACCATTCGCAACAAGCCCTGCCGCGAATGATGGTCTTTCTTGTGATCTTTAAAATGCTCGGTTAACTCTGATATGCGAGCTGACAACAGCGCGACCTGGACTTCCGGTGAACCGGGGTCCGATTCGTCTAATCTATATTCTTCTATGATATTGCTTTTTTCCGGTCCGGAAAGAGACATATTATCGAACTCCCATGTGCCTTCTGCAGGCCATTGCTTCTTGCTTACTCTTTGATTTCGCGCGGTAGTGTAACCTCACCGGGCGCCAATATACACCCCATAACGACGAGATCATGCCCCGGAACCCGCCGCATTGGGGAAAAGCCGTTTCGGGGCGATCCGGCCATCCAGGCGCACCTCTCCGATGCCCAGAAACAGCCGACTCTCATCGTACAGGCGCACCAGCCCGGATTCCGGGCCGGGCCTGTTGTTAACTGCATGGCCCTGCCGGAGATAATCGGATTCCTGGCGATTAAGATAGACCGCCGGCCAGTCGGCGATGACCTCATCTACGGGACGCAGGTAGGCATCGAGTGGAGCGAAGCCGGCTCCCGAAGCGGCCTCCAGGTCCTCGATTCTGACGAGATCCGACGCCCTGAACGGGAACACGGCCAACCGCCTTAAAGCGATGACATGGGCAACGGTTCCAATTGATTCGGCCACATCCTCCACCAGCGTGCGAATATAGGTGCCTTTGCTGCAACGAACCTCAAAAGTGGGTTTGTGGGGATCGTAGGCATCGATCTCAAATTCGTGGATATGAACGGTTCGCGAATCACGCGGTATTTCCTTGCCCTCGCGCGCGTACTCGTAGAGTCGCTTGCCGTCCTTTTTTAGCGCGGAGTACATCGGTGGGATTTGCTGAATCTCACCACGAAACCTTCGTAATGCAGATTCCAAAACACCGCGACCCACTTCACGCAGTTCAGATTCGGCAACTATTTGCCCATCCGCATCTGCGGTGTCGGTTTTCACCCCGAACTTGGCCGTAACCCGGTAGACCTTATCCGCCCCCAGCAAATAGGCGGAAAGCTTGGTCGCTTGTCCAAAACAGATCGGTAACATTCCGCTCGCCAAGGGATCCAGACTGCCGGTGTGACCCGCTTTTCGCGCCTGGTACATCCCCTTAACACGCTGCAAAATACGGTTTGAAGTCATTCCCGGCGGCTTATCCAACGGTAAGACCCCGTCGACAATTCTGCCTCTGTTTCCCCGAACACTCATCGACTCAATCCGATTCCTCATCTAAACCGCCATCACGTCGATCCTTTGCGACAGCGTCATCAATCAGTCTGTCCATGGCTGACCCGCGTTGCATGGAATCGTCGTACTTGAAACGAAGCTCTGGCACCTGGCGCACTGTGAGTTGTTTTGCCAACTGACTGCGTAGAAACCCCATCGCAGAGATTAAAGCGGTATGCAGATCTGCTGGATCCTGATCAAGCTCCAGCGAGGTGAAATAAACCTTGGCAACACTCAGGTCTCGTGAGATTGTGTCACTTACGTTTTCATACAACGCGGGGAGCCCGAAGAACTGAGCCTGGCCCGAATAGTCGTAACGAGCCTAGCTATGCTCGGCCTTAAACCCCCACTGAACGAGGTGGATATCGGACTGGTTCCAAAACCAGTCTTGCCGGAATCCGTACTGATCGACGTCGCGGCGATCGTCGACATCTGAGAGGATATCTTCCACATCGTTCGTTTCACCAAGCCGGTGATTGGAGAAGGAGCTGAACGAAACGACGCTCATACTTCGCAAAACCGGCGACCATTGATTTTCCAGCGTTACCCAAAACTGCGCATTTTGTGTCTCACTGATCGCCTGTTCGAGTTC
>JAPUHG010000167.1 GCA_027297845.1 Gammaproteobacteria bacterium
CGCCATTTTCGGGTCGACGCCTGCCGTTGTCTCGGTGTAAGCGGCGCGGTCGGCTTTGGCTTTGGACTTCTTGGGACCACCCAGGGCCGCCGCCTCGTCTTCGTCGAGCATCACCCCGGTCGACGCGTCGTGTGACTCTAGCTTCACAGCGGCGGCTGCGGCATCGGCAGCTTTTTCTGCCTTGGCCAATTGCGCGGAGTCTTGCTGGTTGGCTGGAATGACCATTGTCTTTTCGAACTCGTCTTGCTCGCTCTCGGTCGCTGGCTGCTCGGAGAAACGGAGCTGATGGTGGCCAATCGTAATTACGTCACCGTGCTGCAATGCGTGTTTCTTGATGAGCTTGCCGTTGACGTATGTGCCATTGGTGCTGTTCAAGTCTTCAAGAAAGGAATCGTTGAGGATGTTGATAATCAGTGAGTGATGCCCGCTGACAGCTGGGTTATCGATGCGCACGTCATTATCCGGAAGGCGCCCGATCGTGTAACGCTCCTTCGTCATGTTGTATTCAGACAGAACTTGATTGTCCAGGCTAAGAATTAACCGTGCCATGATTACTCGCCGTTCTCAGTAAGACTTTGAACGAATCGGTAAACACAAGAGAAATTGACCGACTACGCATGCAGTCGCATCGCTCGCTGACAACTCGCATTCTCCAAACAACCCCTGCATCCTTTTTTTATGAGCGAAACCAGCCTGCGATTTTGACGAACAAATTCTTCTTCGCGGCAAACGATTCCATGACCTCGGCGAGCATCACGGACACATTATCGCGCCCACCATGGTCATTGGCCAGCTCGACCAACTGTTGACCAACCACATCAAGACTAGCATTAAAAGTGCTGATAGTTAAGTGAATGTCCTCATCTTCCACCATGTCAGGAAGACCATCGGAACAAAGCAAATAAATGTCCTCGGGCAAGACCTCGTGCTCGTGTACTTCGACCTCGACCGATAGCTCGACACCGAGCGCCCGTGTCACGTAGTTACGATTTGGCGAACGCTGTGCCTCCTCGGTGGAGTAGAAGCCGCGATCGACCAGCTCCTGCAACAATGAGTGGTCCAGCGTCAATTGTATTAACTCCCCGTCCCTCAGTCGATAGGCCCGGGAATCGCCGACGTGAGCGATCGATACCCTGTTGTCGTAGAAGATGCATGCCACGATCGTCGTGCCCATGCCCTCGCAGTGGGTCTGGCTCTGTGCGGTCTGGAAAATGATCTTGTTGGCCCGGTAGACGGCGTCTCGAAGCACGATTGACTGGCGCATCAGGCCACTGTGTGCATCGATCCCATGCCGCTCCTGGCGCAGGGCGCCTTCGGTTGCCATGTCGGTGACGATCTGCACGGCAATGCCGCTGGCGACCTCGCCGGCATTGTAGCCGCCCATACCGTCGGCCAGAACCATCAGTCCAATGTCCGGGTCGGACCCGATAGCGTCTTCGTTGTGGTCACGGACGCGGCCCGTATCCGAGATTTCGGCGAATTTTATCTTTGCGCGAAGACTCATTGTTGTCGCACCGCCGCGTCCTGACTGTTCTACGCATATGCTGCGCAATTGCGCAGTGCGATGGCCATCTCGGAACCACAGGAAAAGCGAGCTTCCGGCCGCTTGGCCATTGCTTTGGCAAGCACGCTGTCAATGCTGGGCGGTATACCGGTTCGCCGATCCGAAATGGGTGCGGGGTGGTCAGTTGTGATTTTCGTCATAAGCGCTGCAATATTGCTCGCCGTAAATGGGACTTCGCCGGCCAATAGCTCATATAGGGTAACACCAAGCGAAAATAAGTCCGAGCTACCCGAAACATTCTCTGCACTCAGCTGCTCAGGCGACATGTACATCGGCGTGCCAAGCACGATCCCTGTCTTGGTGCGATTATTGTCGGTCAGGCGCGCGACTCCAAAATCGCTGATTTTCAAGGAACCTTCCTTCGGGTTGTACAAAAGATTCGCCGGCTTGATGTCACGATGGATGACGCCTTGGTTGTGAGCGTAGTCGAGTGCCTCAGCAGTCATGGCTGCAAGCTCCAACGCACGTTTAGGCGCCAGCAGCCTCTTCGGGTCGGTGAATTTTGTCAATGGGATTCCTGGAGTGTATTCCATTGCGATATAGGCGAGGCCGTTGTCTTCGCCCGCATCGAACACCGTGATGATATGCGGGTGTGTCAGGCGTCCGGCGGACTCCGCCTCGCGGAAGAACCGCAATCGTGCTTCCTTGAGTTCCTCGTCCTCAAATTCCTTTTCAATCGGTATGGCCTTGACTGCAACCGGCCTATTGATCCTCGGGTCTCTGGCGAGGTAAACCGAACCCATGGCACCGCGGCCGATACGACGCTCGATCACATAGCGCCCTAGCTGCCGTGGCGCGCCTTTCAATTTTTCATTGGATGTCTCGCCCCGGTTCAGCGCGCCTTGTGTGCGCTTCATCCACTCGAGCACGGCCTCCGCGCGTTCCGGTTTCGCCTGTTCCTCGAACGCGAGTGAGAGTTTGTACATGACCGTCGCGGTGGCATCCGTCGCGTTGCAGCGACGGAATTCCGCGAATGCAGGCTCCAGTCTGCCCGCGGAGAGAAAATCGGAGCCACGTTTGAAGGCATGTAGTGTCGGTTTCGCGGGGTCGACAACGAGCCATGAACTGAGCATCGCCACACCACCGAAAATCAGAATCGCTCGACCGAGGTCAAGACGAACGTGAAGCGCGAACACCAGCACCGCCTCGGCCAACAACAGCCCGGCCACGGATATCAGTGCGAACAGTGCTATATCGCGCCGTGAACGATCGGGCATGAACAGCACCGCAACGATGGCCAGCAGGATCGGGGCGAGCCACTCCATCGCAACAACCCACGACGGCGCGATGATAGTGAGGTCTTGCTCAAAATTGGCAAGAAGAGTTGCGACAATTTCAGAATGAGTAACGAGCTGACCGGACGGTAAAAGAGCGGTGGCGGCGATCAAGGCCGGCTCGGTGTCTACAAACACCGTGGCGCCCTTGAGCAAAGACCGGTCGACCGCTTGGTCGAGCAAGTCATCGGGGTCCAGGCGCGGAATGTTCGCATAGTTTGACAGGAAGATCGCGTCCTCGGCACCGGACATACGCTGGCTGGTGCGTGTATCACCGCTGTCGAGCGCTATGGCAAATGGGAGCGACGGAGACATCCTGTTTTTGTTGAGTCGCCAAATTCCCGAGCGGCGCAGCACGCCATCGCTGTCGGGAATGATTTCGACAAATCCGTCTCCAGCTGCAAATTCGGCGAATCGATGCCGTGTCGGCACATACACCGGTACCCCGGAACCAAGGGTCACGGCCCATCCGGGTATGCGCTCCGACGCAGCGATCGGTGGTGGCTGAGTCAGAATAATGCGCCCCACGTGATCATCTCTCAGGAGCGCGATGACCTGGCCGTAGCGATCAAGAACTTGAGATTGATCCAACTGTCGCGCATCCAGACTGATAATGATGCCGTTATCGAGCGGATGGGAAGAAATACGACCCGCGAACTGGTCATACAGCATGCGGTCGGCGGCGATGAACCAATGAGCAAGCGGCCCGTACATTAGCACTAGCAGCACGCTGGCGAAGCTCAGCACAATCAGGCGGTTCCGTTTTTGATTATTGCCCGTTTCCAAGTCGGTTAGATCCCTGTTTTCAGGGCAAAAGTATAAAAAATTGCAAGCTCCGATAATGAGAAACGGTTGGCATTTTTATGTAATAACGGCGCCAGATCCAGTTCTATCATTGGGTTTCGCAGGCCGCATCGAGGCTTTCGAGTCGCCGTTCTTCCGGCAAGATGGCTGTGTTCGTAAGAAAAATCAAAAAAAACAATGGGTTAAAGTGATTTCCACATATTATTCTAGAACCTGAAAACAAGCGGTGTTGATCACCCTCGAGGCTTAGCGGCAAGTGGCCAAGGCGAGGGTAGCCTGCGTGTGCGACGCCTTGGATGCGAGCTACTGGAGTACTAGTCTTCGATTTCTTGTCCCGCGATGCGCCGGCTCACGCGGACAGTGCGAATGCGATTATCGTCCACTGCTACAACCTCGATCGGATAACCGCTTATGTTCACGCATGTCGAAGGATCCGGGATTGTCTCGAGTAATTCGACAATCAACCCATTCAGCGTCTTCGGTCCGTCAGTCGGTAAAGCCCAATTCTGTGAGCGGTTCAGTTCCCGAATATTCGATGTTGCGCTGACGAGAAACGAGTCGGGGCCCTCGCGAACGACATCGTCCTCTTCGTCGGCGGGATCGGTGGTGAATTCTCCGACAATTTCCTCGAGGATGTCCTCGAGTGTGACGATTCCCTGAATGTCGCCGTATTCGTCAACGACAAGTGCGATGCGCTCGCGGCGACGCTGAAATTGTACAAGTTGTGTACTCAGTGGTGTTCCTTCCGGAACGAAATACGGCTCCTCGAGTAATCGTTTCAGCGCGTCCTTGTCAAACGACCGCTGTGTCAGGTTCGCCAGCCGGCGCAAATGAAGAATGCCGACGACCTTGTCGATATTGTCTTGATAAACGGGCAGACGCGTGTATTGGCTTGCAGCGATGATTTCCTCGATGACTTCGGTCTCATCATCCAGGTCGATACCGACGATCTCATTGTGCGGAACCATGACGTCGTCCACCGTGACCTTTTCAAGGTCGAGAATGCTAATGAGCATTTGCCGATAGCGAGTCGAGATTCGGCCGCCGGCTTCATCGACGACCGTCCGCAATTCCTCACGGCTCAGCGATTGCAATTGTGCGCCGTTTTCACGGACACCGAAAAGGTACAACACGCCGTTGGATGCCGTGTTTGTCAGCCAGACGAGCGGGTAGGTGATTTTCAGCAGTGGGTAGTAAATAATCGCCGCTGGAAACGCGAGCCGTTCCGGATGCAAGGCGGCGAGCGTCTTCGGCGCGGTCTCAGAGAATCTCAGCACGACGAGCGTCAAGATCAGCGTGCCTAACGCCACGGCAGGTTGTCCGCCGAGATTGAAGGCGATAATTGCGACCAGCGCCGCCGCCGAGAAATTGACGAGGGGAGTGCCGAGCAGAATCACGCCGAGCAGTCGATCGGGCCGTTGCAGCAGGTGTTCGGCCTGTTTGGCGCCACGGTGCCCCTCACGTGCGTTGTGGCGTAGTTTATAGCGGTTCAGGCCCATGAGAGCCGTTTCCGAGCCGGAGAAAAAGGCGGAAAGCAGTAACAAAGCGACAAGCAGCCCCATCAGGGCCGCTAGTGGAACGTCATCGCCCAAAAAACGAGTACCTCCGTAACGACCGCTAGCGTCCTAGTTCAGCAGGACGCCAACGGACT
>JAPUHG010000168.1 GCA_027297845.1 Gammaproteobacteria bacterium
GGAGCCGATCATGTCGCCGGCCTGGTCGCCCGATGTTGACCGTATTGCCTATGTTTCCTTCGAAAGCAATAAGTCGGCTGTCTTTATTCAGGAACTCAGTACCGGCAAGCGAACCCGGGTATCGGCGCGTACAGGGGTCAACGGTGCGCCGGCGTTTTCGCCTGACGGGAGCAAGTTGGCACTGACTTTGTCCCGTGACGAGGGAAATCTGGATATCTACGTGCTGAACCTGGCCAACCAGGTCCTTACCAGGATTACCCGAAATCAGGCCATCGATACCGAGGCGACCTGGAGCGCCGACGGCTCAAAAATATATTTCACCTCGGATCGTAGCGGTGGACCGCAAATCTACATCGCCGACGCCGATGGCAGGAACAAGCGCCGGATCACTTATGAAGGAAGTTATAACGGGCGTTCTCGACTAACTCCGGACGGCGATGAAATGGCGGTCGTACACAATGACCGGGGCGCATTCAGGATTGCCCGGGTCAATCCCGACAATGGCAACCTCCTGGTGTTAACCGATGGGCAACTGGACGAATCGCCGAGTTTTGCACCGAATGGGGAGACCATTATTTACGCAACCCGGGTCAACGGGCGTGGTGTCCTGGCAACTGTATCCATCGACGGCCGCATCCGGCGTAGAATTGCCGCCCAGGAAGGCGATGTACGCGAACCCGCCTGGTCCCCGTATCCCGATTTTTAAATAGGCTAAACTATGCCGTACGGGGAACGCCCCGAACGGAGTTTTGTCTGAGTCACAGGAATTCATCTACAGGAAGCATAACCATGCAGGCATCAAAAATAGTCAGATTCAGTATTCTTTTGTCCTTCGCAATTTTTCTGAGCGCCTGCGGTGGTCAGTCGACGCTCCCGGACGACTCGTCCGCTACCGATAGTCAGGGTCCTGGCAGCAGTCAGACGGGGATTGGCGACCAGTCGGGTGGCGAGCTGGAGGAATTCGGAAGTGATGGACGCGCCGGTGGCAGACCGGAAGACGTAGTCATTTATTTTGAGTTCGACAAATCCGAAATCCTGGGCAAGTACGACGATGTTCTGACACAACATGCCTTGTATCTTGCCGGCAACACACAAATCCGGATTAGGCTGGAAGGGCATACCGATGAGCGGGGAACCCGCGAGTACAATATCGGCTTAGGCGAACGGCGTGCGCAGGCAGTGCGTCAGATCCTGATGATTCAGGGAGTGTCCGCGAGCCAGATTACGACGGTCAGTTTTGGCGAAGAAAGACCGGTGCGTGAAGGGAGCACTGAATCGGCGTATGCCAAGAACAGACGGGTGGAGATCGTTTACTGATGAATAAGCAAATTCGCGGCGGTGGCCTGGTCTTGCTGGCGTTGGTGGTTAGCGCATGCGCGACCACGCCCGGACCGGACGACCCGGTTATGGTTAAGCTGGATCAACTGGAAGCAAGGCTTAGCCGTATCGAGCGGGCGGTCCAGAACCAGGCCGCGATGGCAGGTCAGGTCCAGGGTCTTGCCGGAGACATGAGGCAGCTACGCGGATCGGTCGAGGAAGTGCAACACGAACTCGAAGGGATCAGCCAGCGCCAGCGCAATTTGTATCTTGATGTTGACGGGCGATTGCAAAAACTCGAAGGATCCGCGAGGGCGACCGGCAACCGCACCCGGCAGTCCATCGCAACCCCGTCACAGTCGGTCACGACACCATCCGCGGCGACCGTCAGCACCGGCGCAGATGATCAGGAAATCAATGATCGTGACGCCTACCAAGCTGCAATAGCGTTACTGCGTGAGGGACGCTATCAACAAGCGGCGGAAAAATTCGAACAATTTCTCAGCCAGTATCCGGAAAGCCAGTTTTCGGATAATGCTCAGTATTGGTATGGAGAGACTTTTTATGTCACTCGAAAATTTCCCGAAGCACTGGTATCTTTTCAAAAAGTTGTGTCGGTATATCCAAGCTCACAAAAGGTCCCGGATGCCTTGCTCAAGATCGGTTATTGCGATTATGAGCTGGGCTATTGGGACGCGGCCAGGGCAGCGTTAACCCGGGTAAGCAATGAATACCCGGATACCACCGCAGCGCACCTGGCGAAACGGCGTCTCGAGCAAATGAGTGGCGAGGGGCATTAGTCTGGTGTGATCCAACGACGAATATTTCACCTTAAAACTATCTGATATCATACTGATAATAAAGAATAAATTGAATTTGGCAGCGTGTAGCCATGGCTGATACACAAAGGGATGACCTGGCCCCGGATTCCCGGCTTCGGATCACGGAAATATTTTATTCGCTGCAAGGTGAGGCCGACACCGCGGGTATGCCCACCGTATTCATCCGGCTGACCGGTTGCCCGCTGCGTTGCCAGTATTGTGACACCGCTTATGCATTTCACGGTGGCCGGTGGATGAGCTTTGCAGCCATCCTGGCGAAAACCCGGGAGTATCGCTGTCTACAGGTTTGTGTCACTGGTGGCGAGCCGCTGGCACAGAAAAATTGCGCCAGGCTACTGCGTGAGTTGTGCGACAAAGATTACCGGGTTTCGCTCGAAACGAGTGGCGCTATCGATTTGTCGACGGTCGATCCGCGAGTGAGCAAAGTAATGGATTTGAAAACACCGGATTCCGGCGAAGTGGAGCGCAATCTCTGGGAGAACCTGCCATTACTGTCGAAGGACGATCAGATCAAGTTTGTAATCTGTAGCCGGTCAGATTTCGACTGGGCGACCGAGCAGGTACGACAGCGTCAATTGGACAGCATCTGTACCGTATGGTTTTCGCCCAGCTTCGAGCAGATCAAGCCGGTCGACCTGGCCGACTGGATCCTGGAGGAAAGAGTGCCGGCCCGATTGCAGTTGCAGTTGCACAAGTACCTTTGGGGAACGGAGCCGGGCCATTGAGCGCCAAAGACGTGGCAAAGGCTGTGGTGCTGCTTTCCGGCGGGCTGGATTCAGCAACCACGCTCGCTATTGCGAAGGAGCAGGGCTTTGACTGTCATGCGGTGAGTTTCGATTATCAGCAACGTCATCGCAGTGAACTGGCCGCTGCTGGAGAAATAGCGAAGTTTTTCGGGGTTAGCGAACATCGGATCATGAAAATTGACAGTGGCGGCCATGGCGGGTCGGCGCTGACCGATACCGATATTGCCGTACCCGAAACTCCTCAGCAGGGAATACCGGTCACCTATGTTCCCGCTCGCAACACGGTATTTCTCGCGCTCGCGCTCGGTTATGCCGAGGTGATTGGCGCTAACGATATTTTTATCGGCGTCAATGCGGTGGATTACTCCGGTTATCCGGATTGCCGGCCCGAGTTCATAGCCGCTTTTGAGGCGCTGGCCAATGTCGCCACGAAGGCGGCAGTGCAGGGCGCGCGGGTGAAGATGCACACGCCCCTGATGGAGATGGACAAATCCCGCATCATTAAAACAGGAAGCAAACTGGGCGTCGATTATTCGATGACCGTTTCGTGTTACCAGGCGGATTCCAAGGGTCGTGCCTGTGGCGTCTGTGATTCATGTCGTTTCCGTATGGCCGGTTTTAGCGCCGCGGGAATCGTCGACCCGACGCGTTATGCATGATGGTTTTCCCGGTTCGGCAGAGGGCCGGACAGGCTTGCGATTTGGCGGCAAACCGGTATCATGCCGCCTCCTCGCAGGTTCTTTGCGATGGGGCGTTAGCTCAGTTGGTAGAGCATCGGCCTTTTAAGCCGCTGGTCATAGGTTCGAATCCTATACGCCCCACCAATTTTCCAATCCACACATCACTGTTGCCGCCTGTACCCGGCCCGGGTCTTTGCATAAACTGCGCCCAGTGAGATTTCCGCTATGAAAATTCATTGCCTGCAGCATGTTGCGTATGAAGGTCCTGCCTGCATTCCTGAATGGGCTGTGGCGAACGGGTATAGCTGGGTAACGACCAGGCTGGATCTAAAGGAAGATTTTCCGACGCTTGGCGAGTTCGACATACTGGTCGTGCTGGGTGGCCCGATGAGCGTCTACCGAGAGGACCGCTGGCCATGGATGAGACAGGAGAGGCAATTAATTCGGCGGGCGATAGACGGCGGAAAGGTCGTGCTGGGCATCTGTCTTGGCGCTCAGCTGATTGCCGCGGAACTGGGTGGATCCGTCGAGGCCAACGACCAAAAAGAAATTGGCTGGTTCGATATTACGCTGACGGCCGCTGCGGATCAGAGCATCATCGGCGGGGTCCTGCCGGAGAAACTGGCCGCGTTTCACTGGCACGGGGACCGCTATGACCCGCCACCAGGTGCGGTTCGCCTGGCATACAGCGAGGCTTGCAACGAGCAGGCGTTTCAGTATGGCGACCGCGTCCTGGGTCTGCAATTCCACCTCGAAGCAACACCCGCGTGGGTGGACACACTTGCCCGGCGCGACCACGAACAACTGGTGGAGGCACCCTATATTCAAAGCAGACAAGAAATGCTGTTACCGGTCGAAAACTTCGCCCGTGCCAATGAATTCATGAAGCATATTCTGGACTGCCTGGTCGATGTCGCGATCGGCACGACCCACGACCCCGAGCAGGAATTTCGAGCATGGCTTTGACCCGGGCCGTTGCTTACGCGCCTGCAGCGGTCGGCAATGTCGCGGTTGGTTTCGATCTGCTGGGTCACGCAATCGAGAAACCCGGCGATGTCGTATCGGTTGAGCGCAGCGATCGCGACCAGGTCGTGATCGAGGAGATTAGCGGCACTACCGTAGAACTACCGCTAACGGCAAAAAATAATTCGGCGGGCGCTGCGGTAATTGCGATGAAAGAGCAGCTCGGCATTGCTACAGGATTTTCGCTGAGAATCAGGAAAGGTATCCCTCTCGGGTCTGGCATGGGCGGTTCCGGCGCATCCGCCGTGGCCGCGGTTTTTGCTGCTAACGCACTGCTGGATGCACCGCTGGCAGTCGAAGAGTTGTTGCCGTTTGCGTTGGCGGGTGAGGCCGCGGCGACGGGAACGGCGCCAATCGATAATGTGGCCCCGCAGTTACTCGGTGGCTTGCGTCTCGCTCACCCGGCAGGAGGAACGCCGATTGCGTTGCCAGTACCAGCAGGTCTCCGCTGTGTGCTGGTTCATCCAGCCTGCAGCATCGAAACCCGCGAGTCTAGGGAAGGGCTGGATGACAATATTGCCTTGTCTTTGCACACTGAGCAGGCCGGCCTGTTGGCTGCGTTTGTTTCGGCATGTTATCAAGGCGATATAGCCTTGTTGTCGCGCTCTTTGCGTGATGTACTCATCGAGCCACAACGCGCATTGCGGGTTCCGGGATTTGCCGATGTTCAGGCGTCTGCGCTGCAGAATTCGGCCCTGGGTTGTTCACTATCGGGGAGTGGCCCGTCCGTTTTTGCCTGGTGCAAGCGGTCTGACGCGAAGGCGATAGCGGCGGCCATGCAAGCGGCTTTTGCTCGATCCGGGCTGGACTCGACGGCTTTCGTTTCAGCAATCGATGCGCCGGGCGTCAGGCTTCTTGAAACAGAAAAACACAAATAATATCAATAACTAAAAGAACAATATTAATGGAATTACTAAAATCTTGGCCCGCGCTGATTGTTTTATTGGCCGCCGTTGTCATTGTGGCCGGTTTCGTCACCTGGAAACGACGCAAAAACCCCTGGTACCACTTCGAAAAAATGCTGCGGCGTATCGCCAGGGAAGCAGACCGTAACCTGATGATCCCCGATGGCATGGGTGGGCAGATTCAACTCGATTATCTGCTGTTGACCAGCAAGGGCATCCTGGTACTGGATATGCGCAATGCGCCCGGCGTTATTTTTGGCGGCGATCGAATGGACGAGTGGGCAGTGATGGGTCCGGGGGGACGTTATGGCATGAAAAATCCCCAGGAATCCCTGTTTGACAGGCTGGCCGCCGTGCGTTCGCTGGCCGAAGGCGTGCCGGTATCGGGTTTCGTCGTCTTCAACGACAGCAGCGAGTTCACCAAAGGAGTTCCCAGCCATGTGTTGACGGTCAGGCAGTTGGGCGAAATGTATGCGCCCGGCTCAAAGAATTCCGATGACAAGCTGCTCGAAGCGTTTCTGCCGCATTGGCAAAAGATTCATTCCGCACTGCGCGCGGCGAAAGGCTCTTGACCGTGGCTGTCAAGAGCTAATAGCTACCCGCCGTAACTTATTTTTCCGCGGCTTGCCGGTAATGATCGGCCAGGACCATACTGACACACGATGTGAGTCGTTTTCCTGTCTCGATGTGCAGGAATTCGTTGGGTCCGTGTGCATTTGAATGCGGCCCTAACAGACCGGTAATCAGAAACTGAACACCGCTGAATTCCTTACCGAGCATGCTCATGAATGGAATGGTGCCACCGGTCCCCATGTACATCGAGTCAGCATCAAAAAATGCCTTGGAGGCGTTGCTCATCGAGTTTTCCAGCCATTTGGCAACTTCCGGTGTGTTCCAGCCGCTTTCGGCCGAATCGACCGAGAAACTTACCGATGCGCCATAGGGCGGGTCGGCCTCGAAAATCTTGGTTAACGCCGCACCGGCCACCTTCGCCTCCACCGTTGGCGGCAATCGGAACGAAACCTTGACGGTGGTTCCCTGCCGCAGGACGTTGCCGGCATCGGCAACCGAGGGAATTCGGTCCATACCGGTCACGCTTAACGTCGGCCGCCAGGTATTGTTGAGCAACAGCTCTACGAGGTCGTCGGCAATGGGTTTGGTGTTGCCATGAAACGGCAGTTTCCGGTGAACCATGTCACCGAGTACCTTTACCGTAAGAGCAGCCTGATCGATTCTTTGTTGCGGGATGTCGGCATGCAATTCAGCGACCAGTATCTCACCGGTTTCGCTGTTTTCGACCCGATCCAGCAAGCTGCGGATGATCCGGAAACTGGATGCACAAATGCCACTGGAGGCGCCCGAGTGGACGCTTTCGGTCAGTATGTCGAC
>JAPUHG010000169.1 GCA_027297845.1 Gammaproteobacteria bacterium
TAGTCATACCGGGGATGGCCTGCGAGCTTCGCTTCGTGGGGCAGCAGCAGATCATAGGCCTGCTGGCTCCGACCATTGACGAGAAGCGATTCGGCCTCGGAAAACAATGGGCCGGTTTCAGCATCCACGACCACCGGGATCGACAGCGTATCCGCCGCCTGCTGTCCGTACGCAATGGGCATCCCGGCAAACAGCGCCAACACGGTACCCAATACGATTTTTATTCTTATTCTTCCAACGACATTACGTGGCATGGCTGCCCTCCGAGGTCCAGCCGCAACACTTTCCGCGATTGCAGAGACTAATGCCTCGCGCCGCTTAACGCCAGTACCGGCGGGCCTTCGACAAGGCCAGGTAGGGCTTCCGCCGCGCAATCAGCGCCGGTTGCAAGCGCATGTTCATGTGTTTCCGCCCGAAACTGACCTGCTTTGCTCCAAAAACACACCTGCCCGACCTTCTCTTCTAACTATGTGGACCCTCTGACCTGATTATTATTTGCTCAGGTGGTCGAAAACGCCATCCCAGCCAGGCATGGGGGGTCCCTGGCGAAACGTCCGGATGCGCTCGAGATAGACCGCATAAAGCGGGTCGGCGGCGTTTTTGTTCAATTCTTCCAGTATTGCCGTTGCATTGTCCCAGGCCTGCTCGCGGAAACAGGCGAGTGCCTCTGCGAAGCGCCCGGTTGTTGCAACAATCTGCTCGCTTATATCGGCCTTCAGTCCCAGCGGCTGATAAATGGCAACCGGCTCGCTTTTCCCCTTGACGCGCACCAGGTCGAGCTCGCGAAACAATATATCGGGGACCTGCCGCATCGTCGCATTGCTGACGATCATGCCGACGCCGTATTGCTTGGTCAGCCCCTCCAGGCGCGACCCCAGGTTGACAGTATCGCCCATCACCGTATAGGCCATACGAAACTCCGAACCCATGTTGCCGACATTCATTTCACCGCTCGCTACGCCGACACCCACCGCAATCGGCGGCCAGCCACGTTCCTCGAAAGGTGGGCCGAGCTCATTGACCCTCTCTATCATTGCCAGCCCCGCGAGCACCGCGTGCCGGGCGTGATCCGCGTCTTCCATTGGTGCGCCCCAGAAGGCCATGACCGCGTCACCCATGTACTTGTCTATGGTGCCCCGGTGATTGTGGATGACCCGCGTAATCGGCGTCAGAAATTCATTCATCAGGTGGGTAAGCTCCCTGGCGTCGAGCTTCTCAGAAATGCTGGTAAACCCGCGGACATCGGAAAACAATACGGACATCTCCCGATTTTCGCCTTCAAGCGACAGTTCCGCCCCACCCGCGTCCATTTCTTCTACCAGCTTGGGCGGTATATATTGGCCAAACAATCTCGACAAACGGCGTTTCTTGCGCGATTCAACGAAGTAGCCATAGTTCATCTGCAGCAAGGCAGCGAAAAAAATGTAAGCAAGGGGCGAAGCCAGTGGAACAACCAGTCCCTGCGCTGTCCACATCCACAGATTGCCGGCAAGGGTCGCGGCGACGATGCCCATTACCAGCAGGAAACCGGGTAACGGCGCCAGACGCGGCAACAACATAGCCGTTAGCAGGCCCAGGACGAACAGGACCGTCAGCTCGAGACCCGCGGTATAGGCAGGCCGCTGCATAATCGTGCCATCGAGGATCCCGGCAACGAGGTTGGCATGGGCCTCTACCCCGAAAAAAAGCTCGGCGACCGGCGTCGATCGAATGTCGAGCAAACCCGGTGCGGTTGCCCCAAAGAGGACGATCTTGTTTTCCAGGATAGCCTTTGGCGCGCTCTTGTCGATGACGCTGCGCGCCGACACATAGTTAAAAGAGCCGGGCGGTCCGCGAAAGGGAATAAGAACCGCCACCTGTGCATCGACCGGAACCGTTCGATCACCCAGTTTGAATGCTTCCAGCGTTAATCCTGAAAGATCCTGATCGTCAGTCTCGGCAAAAACAAAGCCGACCGGTGGCGACCCGAGGACAAGCCTGGCGACAGCCAGGGCCAGCGATGGATAAAGATTGCCATCATATCGTTGCAATAAGGGTGCACGGCGGAAGACACCATCGGCATCGATTAACGGTGAATCGAAAAAACCACCCGATGCGGCGTTTTCCTGCAACTTCGCGAGGTTGCTGACATAGGCTTTGGCCTCAACAAAGGGTATCTCGAGTGCGTCGATCTCTGCCCGCCCAAGCAAGACCGGCGGCAGAGCGCCTTTCGCCGGAAATTCACCCTCTCCGAGCCTGTCCTTGAACACGAATCCAGTGACGACATCGCGCGCGATCAGCGCCTCAGCGAAACGCAGATCACCGCCCAGTGTTTCCCTGATTCGTCGAATTTCCTGCTGTAGCCCCTCTAACCCACCGATCTCCCCACTTGCCAACTCATCGAGGACACGCTCGCCCGAGGATTCTTCTTTTTCGGCAAATACGACGTCGAAGCCAAGAATTCGAATGTTGTAGGTATCGAACAACGAATCCACGATCCTGGCCAGCGTATCCCTTGGCCATGGCCATTGCCCGAGACTGGCCAGGCTCGCCTCATCGATTTCGACAATGACAATGCGCTCGTCGATCGTGGCGGGCATCGTCAGGCGAACCCGCGCGTCGTATAGATAGCTCTCGACACGATCGATCAGTTCCAGGCGTAGTGCGCCCTGGACATGCAATCCGAACAGCACCAGCAAAACTCCACTGATCGCCAACCGGGTCAGATCGCGGCCCCAGCGTTGTTTCACCCCCGTAGCCATGGCCCGAATCTAAGCGATTCCGCATCAGCTTGCACGCAGGCCAGGCGTTTGCGGGGTTCAGCTTCAGTTCAGCTACCCTGGGTTATTGTTTGCCTACGATGAAAGAAGTGGGAGAGTCATATGTTTAAGTCATTACACAACAAGCGGTTTTTGCCACTGTCAGCACTGTCGGCGGCATTATGTTCAATGACTCTGGTTGCAGCGCCCGTTCGTGCGCAAACGGCAGGCGATGGCGAACCCAATCACGTCGTGGTCGGCAGTATCGATGACCAAGCCAATGGCGTACCAGACATTGAGTTGATCGAGCCATTTACCACCGAGGAGCTTGTAGACCTGGTTTCACCGGTCGCTCTTTACCCGGATGACCTGCTGGCCATCGTTCTTCCTGCCTCGGCATATCCATTGCAAATCGTGCAGGCCGCGCGTTTTCTG
>JAPUHG010000017.1 GCA_027297845.1 Gammaproteobacteria bacterium
GACATCAGTTTCGCCAACCTGAAGGCGGTTCTTCACGACTTTGTTGAGCGATTTTTCGAGCGCAAGGTGCGGCTGCGGTTTCGGCCGTCCTATTTTCCATTCACCGAGCCATCGGCCGAGGTCGACATCGAGTGGCAAAATGGTTGGCTGGAAATCCTCGGCTGCGGGATGGTGCACCCGCAGGTGCTAAAGAACGTTGGCGTGGACCCTGAGGAATACACAGGCTATGCCTTTGGCATGGGCGTAGAGCGACTGGCGATGCTGCGTTATGGGGTCGACGATCTGCGCCTGTTTTTCGAAAATGATTTGCGCTTTTTGCGCCAGTTTAACTAAGGGCAGCTCCGATCTATTCATGAACATATCCGAGCAATGGCTGAGAGAGTGGGTTAATCCGGACACCGATACCGATGGTCTGGCTCATCAGCTCACAATGGCGGGGCTGGAAGTCGATAGTGTCGAACCGGTGGCCGGCGAATTTAGCAAAGTGGTCGTCGGGACGGTGTTGTCGGCGGAACCTCACCCCGATGCCGATAAACTAACCGTGTGCCGGGTCGATGCCGGGACCGGTGAAACCTTGCAAATCGTCTGTGGCGCACCCAATGCGCATACGGACATGAAGGTGGCTGTCGCCCTGGTCGGCGCACGCCTGCCAGGCGAGATGAAAATCAAAGCCGCCAAGATTCGCGGTGTCCGGTCGCAGGGTATGCTTTGCTCCGCTCGCGAACTGGGGCTCGGCGACGAACATGACGGGATTCTTGATCTGGATCCTGCTGCGCCGGTTGGCGAGTCTTTTCGCGAGTGGATGGGTCTGGACGACCATGTCATCAAGTTTGATTTGACGCCGAATAGAGGCGATTGCTTTAGCGTCGCAGGTGTCGCCAGAGACGTGGCGGCAATCAATGGTCTGCCGTTGTGCAGGCCGACCATCGACGATGTTCCCGATCAAAACGAAGCGGTATTTCCAGTCGATGTGGTGGCGAAGGACGCCTGCCCGAGTTTTTCCTCGCGGGTGATCAATGGTATTCGACCCGACGCCCGTACCCCGATGTGGATGTGTGAAAAACTGCGGCGATCCGGATTACGTCCGATACACCCGATCGTCGATATAACTAATTTTGTCATGCTCGAACTGGGTCAGCCAATGCACGCTTTCGATCTGGATATCGTGCAAGGTGGCATCCGCGTTCGGTATGCGAAAAAAGGTGAGAAGCTGACTCTACTGGATGGCCGCGAGGTTAGCCTCGACAATAAAGTGGTCCTGGTTGCCGATCACAAACGACCGCTGGCGATCGCCGGCATCATGGGTGGTGAAAACTCCGGAGTAACGGAGGAAACCCGCAATGTACTTTTCGAGGCGGCGTATTGGTCGCCGATGGTGCTCGCCGGTCAGGCGCGGCGTTTTGGTTTGCATACCGATGCGTCGCTGAGATTTGAACGCGGTGTCGATCCGTGGCTGCAACAAAAGGCAATACAACGCGCCACTGCCTTGCTCATCGATATCGCCGGCGGAGAGCCCGGTCCGCTGTCAACTGAACGCTCGGACAAGCACATGCCGAGGCGCGATCCGGTGAAACTGCGTGCTGATCGGGTCAATCGACTGATCGGCACAACAATCGAACCGGCTGAGGTGGCCGCAATTTTGTCCGGGCTGGGCATGTCGCTAAGCGACGAGGAGGGCGGCTGGATGGTAACGCCTCCGGGGCACCGCTTTGATATTGCCATCGAGGAAGACCTGATCGAAGAAGTCGTTCGAATTTATGGTTACGACCGGGTGCCCGAAACGTCGCCCAGAACACTCATGCATATGCCGGAGGTTACCGAGTGCAAAGTAACCGAATCCCGCATCCGCTCAACGCTGGTCGAACGGGGCTACCAGGAAGCCATAACCTACAGTTTTGTGGCCGCAGACCTGGATCGGCTGTTCGCTGGAGACGGGCCCCAGGGCGAGTTGATCAATCCCATCTCGGAAGAACTGGCTGTGATGAGGCGTTCTTTGTGGCCCGGCCTGCTTGAAGCATTGAAAAGCAATTTGAGTCGACAGCAGGACCGTATCAGATTATTCGAGATAGGTATGAGGTATTACCCGCAAGGCAATGAATTTAAAGAAATAAACACTTTGTCTGCGGTGATTTCTGGGGACCGGTTGCCGGAACAGTGGGCGTCGGTGGCGGAGAGCGTTGATCTATTTGACATAAAAGGTGATTTGGATGCCGTTTTGCGCCCAACGGGCAATATTTCGTCGTTAAGCTACCGGGTCGAAGAGAATCCTGTGCTCCGGCCCGGGCAAAGCGCCAGGGTGTTACTGGATGGGAACCCGGTTGGATGGATTGGTGCTTTGCACCCACGGATCGTGCAAAGACTGGATATCAGTCACGCCGTATGGCTTTTGGAGATCGATATAGACACCGCATTTGTGGCGAAAATACCCGAGTTTAAAGGGATTTCACGCTATCCGTCGGTAAGACGCGATATCTCCATTTTGGTCCCGGAGGCGGTCAGCGCCGCTGACATTGAGGAAACCGTCAAACAGGCAGCTGGCGAACTGCTGGAGGAACTCCTGATTTTCGATATATACCGCGGTACGGGAGTAGATTCTGGTCTAAAAAGCGTCGCTTTAGGCTTGATTTTACAGGATTATTCTCGCACCCTTACAGATACCGATGGGGATACCGTCGTGCAGGCGGTTGTGAGACAACTGCACAAATCTCATCAAGCCAATTTACGAGAATAGATAAAAAAGAGAATCGAAATGGCGCTCACAAAAGCACAAATGGCAGAAGCTCTGTTCGACGAGCTTGGTCTCAATAAAAGAGAGGCACGGGAGCTGGTGGATCTCTTTTTCGAGGAACTTCGGGCGTCGCTATCCAGCGGCGAAGCAGTAAAAATGTCGGGATTCGGCAATTTTGATCTGCGCGACAAGAGTGAACGACCGGGTAGAAATCCCAAAACTGGCGAAGAAATTCCGATTACCGCTCGTCGGGTGGTGACCTTCAGACCGGGCCAGAAGCTGAAATCAAGAGTAGAGGCGTATGCTGGAACCGGGGAATAACAACGAACTGCCCCCGATTCCGGGAAAGCGTTACTTTACGATTGGTGAAGTCAGCGAGTTGTGCGGCGTCAAGCCACACGTCCTGCGCTATTGGGAGCAGGAGTTTCCGCAGCTAAAACCGGTCAAACGGCGTGGGAATCGTCGTT